>JASHXN010000086.1 GCA_030043505.1 Thermoplasmata archaeon | reverse complement strand
CGCTGCCCGCGCGCTCTCGCGGGAGCTTCCGGTGCGGACGAAGGCTCCGGCTCGGCGACGGCCTCCGCTTCTTCGGACGCCTCCGGGAGAAGGTGACGGACCGCCGGCGAGTCGGCGTTCAGCCCGAGGAGTCCCGCCACCTCTTCGGGGAGGAGTTCGAGCTCGGCGACCACGGCGCGCGCGGTCCGGACGCGCGGAGCGGTGGGGGGCAGCCCCGCCGCTTCGCCGAGGAGCGCCTCGAGGAACGGCAGCGCGGTCGCGCGAGACTTCCGTTTCGAAAGGTGGAGACGATGCCCCAGCTTCGCGACGACGGCGTCGCGGACCCCGCGGGCGGAGCGAGAGTAGCCCATGGCGCCCAGGAACTGCGGGAACGCGGCGTGGCCGCCGCCCGCGAGCGGGCGGTCGCGGACCGCCAGCGAAGTTCCGCCGGTCAGGATCTCGGTCGCGTAGCTCCAGAGGCCGTACGCTCGCCAGCGCCGGGCGCGGGCGAGCAGCAGGTCCGCCGCACGGAGTCGGGCGAAGCCGGCGTCGCGGTGCCGAGCGTCCTCGGCGAACCACGGCACGTTCTCCTCGATCCACGGCAGCAGGTCGTCGGGCGGGGCGTCGAGCCGTTCTCGGACCTCCACCGTCCGGTAGTACCGGGGTCGGGAGAGCACCTCCTCGGTGAAATCGGCGAAATCGCTCGCCCGGTCCCGCCCGCCCAGCGGGTCGACCCGCGGGGCACCCGGCGGGAGCAGGGCGATCGCCTCGAGGTCGTTGAGCGCCGCCCGGAGGTCTCCCGCGGCCCGCGCGACGATCGGCGCGACCCCGGCAGGGCCGAGCTCGACCCGCTCGCTCCGCGCGATCGCGGCGAGCCGCACGGAAAGGTCCCCGGAGGCGATCGGGCCGAAGACGATCGTCCGGGCCGCCGAGCGGAACACGGCCGAGGCGCGGTGGAGCGGCCGGTCCTCGTTCACCGTCAGCACGAGCGGTTGTCGGGTCGAGCGGAGGAGGCGGGCGATCGCGCCCATCCCGCCCCGGTCGCCGGTAGGTTCCGGTTCGGCGCTCGCCTTCCAGTCGTCGAGGTCGCGCCGGGCCGCCGGGAGTTTCGCCCACGCCGAGTTCCCTGGCGTCCGCGGGATCGCGGTCCACGCCTCGAACGGCTTCGTCTTCGTCCCGGCCGCCAACCCCCACGCGGCGTTCAGGGCCGCCACCGTGCCGTACCGACCTTCGAGGAACGACCGGAGCGCCACCACCGTCGGCGCGGGCCGGCTCCCTTCCGACGTACGACCCCCGCTGAGACAATCCGCCTCGTCGAGCAGGATCAACGTCCGGTGCCGGTGCCGGTGCCCCGGGCCGGGGAGCGCGTCCAGAGATTGGGTGAGCGACGCCCGACCCGCGACGCGTTCGATCGCGGCTTGGTTGCGGGCCTCGGAGGCGTTCATTTCGACGAGCGCCCACCCGCGCTCCTGCGCGAGCGCCACCGCGGCGCTCGTCTTCCCCACCCCCGGAGGACCGACAAGGATCACCGCGCGGCGTGCCGGGACCTTCTCCCCGTCCCAGGCGTCCGCCCACGCTGCAAGCTCCGCGCGCGCCTTCGAGTTGCCGACCATCTCGGCGAGTCGGGTCGGACGGTACCGCTCCGAGAGCGGCCGGCGGTCGGGGGGCGCCGGGGACGTCACGCCGGGGGGAGGCGCCCGCCGCGATAACGGAGCGTAACGGTCGGCGGGCGCTCCCTTCAAGGGGAAGGTCCGGCGTCCCGTCGCCGGTGGCGGAGGTCCCGGCGGCCGGAGGGTCACGCCGATCGCTGCCGCCGGGGTACCCCCCGCTCTCGCCGGTCGCTTTGCGTCTTGACTTCGGGAGCGTAGGCGCGGGACTGGACGTCGGCGTCCGACTCGTCCGACGGGCGTACGAATCCGGCATCCGTACGTTCGACGTGGTCGGCGTGCCCGATCCGGCGCTCGCAGCTACCGTCCTCTCCGCAGCGTTCGCTACGTCCCCGCCCGACGTGACGGTGCTGGAGTCCGGTGGACGGGGAGGCCGAAGGGGAGCGGCTCCCTCCGACGCGCCGTCGACCAGCGCCGGCGTCCTGCGATGGGGCGCCGCCGACCGCCCCGCCGCCGCTCCGAGCCGGTTTCCCCGCCTCGTAGAGGTCGGTAGCTCGGAAGCGACGGTCGGGAACCCCACGACGCGGACGATACGGCGTTGCGAGCATCCGGAAGAAGTGGACCGGGCGGTGGCGACCGGGGACCCGGGTCTCCTGGCGGGACCCTACTCCTTGCTCCACCGAACTCTCGCCGAGGACGCCGCCCGCGCCGCCGGGACCGCCCCGTTCGGCTGGGTGGTGCGCGACCCGTTCGCGGGGGGGCGGCTGGACGGGAGCCGGTTCGCGCCGGCGCTCCGGGGAGGACGACCCGCTACCCCCCGGAGCGTGCGCGAGCTCGAAGCGGAGTTCGCCCCCGTCGCGCCGTACCGCTTCCTGGCGCGGACCGGGCGACGAACGTTGGCGCAGGCGTCGCTGCAGTTCCTGCTGATGCGACCATGGGTCGCGACGATCTGTGTGCCCCCGCCGGTCGTGGAGCGATGGGAC
>JASHXN010000085.1 GCA_030043505.1 Thermoplasmata archaeon | reverse complement strand
AGGGTCTCTCGATAGAGCTCGTCTGGCGACCGGACCCGCACGCTCACACGTGCGCCCATCCGGCCCCGCCGCCGCCCCCGGCGGACGACGAGGACAACGACGCCGACGCTGCCTGAGCCCGCCTAGCGGCGGGCGGCCCGGGCCGGGCGTGCGGTGGGGGCCGCCAGGGCCGCCACCGGCGTGAGCCAAGCGGTGTACCGCGACTCCTCGCCGCGCACCGCGCGGCCGAAGACGTCCATGACCGACCTTGTGACCGGCCCGGGAACGACGGAGCCGATCTTGTGGTGCCCGACCTCTCGCAACGGCGCCAGCTCGGCGTACGTCCCTGTGAAGAACGCCTCGTCCGCGGTGAGCAGCTCGTTGACCGAGACGAGTTTCTCGACGACCGGGTAGCCCAGGTCCTTGGCGATCGTCATCACGGAGGCGCGTGTGATCCCGAGCAGGATGTCCGACTCCAGCCCGGGCGTGTAGATCGTCCCTCCCCGGACGACGAACAGGTTCTCCCCGGTCCCCTCGGCGAGATAGCCGTTCGCGTCCAGGAGGATCGCCTCCTCGTAGCCGTCCTGCTGGGCGTCGATCCCCGCGAGGTAGCTGGTAAGGTAGTTGCCGCACGCCTTCGCGTACGACGGCATCGCGTCGGAGCGGGGCTTGCGGAACGGCGACAGCTTCGCCCGGACCCCCTTCTCGGAGCCCTCGCCCAGGTACTTCTTCGCCGGGATCGCGGCGATCGCGAGCGAGACCTTGCCGGTCGAGTTCTTCACGCCCAGGGACGGCTCCCCGCGGTAGACGAGGGGGCGGATGTACGACGGGACGAGGTCGTTGGCGGCCTGCGTGTCGACGATCGCCCGCTCGATCTCGCCCGCGCTCCAGCTGAGCGGCAGGTGGTAGATCTTGGCGGAGGCGACCAGCCGGGCGACGTGCTCCTTCAACCGGAAGATCGCCGGGCCCTCGGGGGTCGGGTACGCCCGGATCCCCTCGAAGACGCCTACGCCGTAGTGCAGCGTGTGATTGAGAACGTGCACCTTCGCGTCGGCGAAATCGACCAAGCGCCCGTCCATCCAGATCTTCTTCCCGACCGCCGCCATCATGTTCCTCGGGACCAGGCCCTCCCTCGGCCCCTACCTACGCGGAGCGGGGTAAAACGACTATCTCACCCGATTCCGCCCGAACGTCCAGCCGCCGGTCCTCCGGGTGGTCGACCGGCCGAAAGCGGTGCCCCGCGGGCGGCGGCCCGCTCGGCGTTCCGGACGACCGCGTGAGGACCCGGACGCAGGGGTTTCGAGGGAAAACCGTACAAAGAAGAGGAGGAAGGGGTTCGCGCACGACCGGCCCCCCGGAGGGGGCTGCACCGCCGGGAGAGCTCAGCTCGCTCCCGCCGGGGGCGTGGGGGGCGGAGAGCCGCCCCCGGGCGCGCCGGGCGTGCTGGGGGGAGTCGTAGCGGCGGGTTGGGCGGGCGTCAGCGGCGCCGGTGACTTCGGCTTGCGCCGAGTCAGGAGGACCGCCGCCCCGGCGACGATGATCACGACCACGCCGATCAGGACGTAGAGGCCCGTGCCGCTCGTGAGGCCGTTCACGAGCGAGCTCACCGGCGCCTTCGAGACGGTCACGTTCAGGTACTTCGTGACGGTCCCGCCGGCAGTGTCGGTCATGACGACCTTGACCTCGTACGTTCCGGCCGCGCTGTACGTCCAGCTCGTCGTGGCCCCCGTCCCGGTCCCGCCGTCGCCGAACGTCCAGGCGTAGGTGAAGGGGCTCACGCCGCCGCTCGCGTCGGCGGTGAACGTCACCGACGTCTTGGTGTTCGGGGTCAGCGTTGAGGCGCTGACGGTCCCCGTCGGGTACGCGACCACGTTCACCGTGGTCGACGAGAAGGCGGTCGCTCCCCAGGAGTCCGTCACCGTCAGGTCGACGGTGTACTCGCCGGTGGCGGCGTAGGTGTGGGTCGGGTTCTCGGCGGTCGAAACGCCCCCGTCCCCGAAGCTCCAGGCGTACGTGTACGTCCCGGATCCGAACTTCGCGTTCGCGCTGAACGAGTCCGAGAGCCCGACATCCTCGGTCGTGTGGGTCGCCGTCGCCGCGGACGTGACCGCCGGAGCGATCGTCACGCTCGAGACGGTACCGGTCGACGTTGCGCCCGCTCCGTCCGTGACCTTCTCCGTGACGGTGTACGTCCCGGCCGTCGTGTACACGTGCGACGTGTTCGCGGTGCCGGACTCGACTCCGTCCCCGAAGTTCCATACGTACGAGAACGGCGCGGTGCCGCCCGTCCCGGCCGAGGTCATGTCGACCGCGAGGCCGACCTCTCGGTCCGTGAGCCCGACCACCGGCTCCGCGACGGGGTCGGTGTGAACGGTCAGGTCGTCTTCGGTGTATCCCTGGACGCCGAAGAAGTCGTAGACGTCGTACGACAGGATGACGTCGCCGGCCGACGCGTAGGAGAAGTTCTCGTCGTAGACGTAGGTGTCGCTGGAGTTGTACGCGAAGTAGGCACCTTCGAACTCCGTCGACACGTCGTCGTAGAAGAACCACAGGCCGAACGGCCCGGAGCCCTCCGTCAACGCAACGCTGGCGTTCACGACGACGCCGATGTCCGTCGGACTCGGGGTGACGTGGAGCCAGTAGGGCTCGGGCGCGACGTCCAGCACGAAGTTCAGGTCAAAGCAGTAGACGTAGCATTGTCCGCCGATGAGGAACGGCGCGACGTCGGTGCTGTTCGTCGGCATCGCCCCCCCGTACCCGACGAACGGACCGGGGATCGACTCGTCGAACAACGAGGACGAGTCCCAGAAGCCGTCGAGGAACACGTACGTGTCGTTGACGGGGAAGCCGCCGGCCTCCATCCCCTGGGTCAACACGATCTCGCCGATCTGACCGTCCCACGTCATGTCCGCGAAGGCGCGGCCCTCGGGGTACGAACTCCAGCAGATGATGACGAAGCAGCCGCCGCCGGTCGACGTCGAGGAGATGTTCTGCCAGCCCGAGGCGTTGAAGACGTACGTCTCGTTCATGACGTGCGGAGCGAAGTAGCTGTACCCTCCGAACAGGACCAGCTCCTGGTCCACCGGGTCGTACGCCATCGAGGCGCCCCAGAAGAACGACCACCCTTGTCCGCTCGTCGGTCCGAACCCGCCGTCGACCCACCCGTACTCCGGGCTGAGGTACCACCACTGGTTCCACGCGTCGACGTAGCAAGATAGGGTGCAGCCTCCGACGACGAAGACGTCGCCGTAGTAACTGTCGTACGCCACGGCGGCGAACGCGGTCCCGTTAGGTCCGCCGGGGTACGCACCCTCCTCGCCGACGATCGACGTGATGTTGGTCCAACCGATGCCGTTGAAGTACCAGGTGAAGTTGGCGATCTGCCCGTTGAGCTGGACGCCGCCGAACATGATCACGGCGCCGTAGGCGGGGTCCCAGACGAGGCCCTCCCCATACACTGCGGGGACGTGGCCGGGTAGCTCCGCGGTTTCGTTGATCCAGTCCTCGCCGTTGTAGACCCACGTGGCGTTCGTGGGGCAGACGAACGAGCAACCACCGAACAGCACGACGCTTTCGATGTACGGGTCGTAGGCGGCGGAGGCGTTGTAGACGACGGGTCCCCCGTTGTAGAACTCCGTGTAGAAGGTCGAGTTGTACCACGCCGCGTCGCCGACCTGACTCGGTTCGACCGACGCGGAAGGTCCGATCTGCTGAGCCGCCGGGCGGCTGGCAGGGGCGGGCGCCTGCGGGAACGCCGGGGCCGACACCGGCCTCGGGACGGAGCACGACAGACTGTCCGAGCCCGGAATGTGGCAACTCCAGGACGTTCCGGCCGCGGGACCC
>JASHXN010000084.1 GCA_030043505.1 Thermoplasmata archaeon | reverse complement strand
AGCTGCGCTCGGAGGCCCGAGAAGCTCGCCTTCCGCGTGCGCCGGCCGGCCCGGGCGAAGATCCGGCCGCTGACGAAGTGCTGGCCGGTGTGGAGCCGCATGTGCCGGTGTCGGCGCTCCCAATCGATCGTCCCCTCGATCTCGTCGCCGATCGCCGGGAGCGCCCGCGCGACCGCGCCCCCCTTCAGCCGATGGATCACGGCAGGGCCGCTCTTCGACACATCGACGACCTCGACCGACCGTCCGCCGGGAGCGGAGATCGTGCCTCGGTCCGCCGGCTGGCCGCCTCCGGTCGGGTAGAAGTAGGTCCGGTCGAGCACCACTCCTCCGGGCGGCAGGGCGACGACGCGAGCCCGGAACGACCGGACGTACGCCTCGTCGACCGTCGCGAGATACGCGAGCTCGGTCACACGGGGAGGCAGGCGCTCCGGCGGAAAAACGCCCCGTTCCCCTCGGCCGTTCCGGCAATCCTTTTAGAGGGGACCGTGGTGAGCCGCCGAGGTCGTCTCCGTGTTCAAGCTCCGGGTCAAGATGGAGGTCCTCCGGGAGCTCGTCGAGGTCGTTTCCACCCTCGTGAGCGAGGTCAAGCTCTCGGTCTCCAAGGACGGTCTCGAGGCGAAGGCGGTCGACCCGTCCCACGTCGCCATGCTGGTGCTCAAGCTCCAGAAGGCCGCGTTCGAGGAGTTCACGGGCGAGCCGACGGAGATCGGGGTCGATGTCGAGAAGCTGAAGGAGGTGCTCCGGCTCTCCAAGCCGGGGGACGTCCTCGAGCTGCACTTCGACGGCAAGAACCGGCTCGTCGCGAGCGTCGGGCGGGTCACCCGGCAGATGGCGGTGGTCGACCCGGCGAGCATCACGGACCCGAAGGTGCCGAACGTCAACCCTCCGGCGACCGTCGTCATCAAGACGGAGGACGTCCGCCAGGGGATTCGCGGCAGCGAGAGCTTCACCGACCACGTCACGCTCACGCTGGAACCGGACGCCTTCACGATGCACTCCGAAGGAGACACCGACCGGCTCGACCTCAGGATCCCGAAGGAGCAGCTCCCCCGCCTGGAGGTCAAGGAGCCGGTGAAGAGCATGTACCCGCTCGATTTCTTCTCGGCGATGGTGAAGGCGATCTCCTCGGACGAGGCGACACTGTTCGTCGGGAACGAATACCCGCTCAAGATCGAGTTCGCCATGGGGATGGGACGCGGCGACGGCCGCTACCTTCTCGCGCCGCGGGTCGAGGAAGACTGAGCGTCCCGCGCCGCGAGCGGCCGCCGGGGCGGTTCGCGCCCCGTGAACGTTTTGACCCCCGCTCGGGCTAGAAGGGCCTCATGACGGACAATTCCGGCGGACGGGTCGCGATCCTGTCGGCCGCTCGCACGCCGATCGGCCGATTCGGCGGGTCACTGCGCTCACTGGCGGCGCCCCAGCTCGGCACCGTCGCAGCGCGAGCGGCGATCGCGCGGGCGGGGCTGGCGCCGTCCGACATCGACGAGGTCCTTTTCGGGAACGCCATCCAGGCGGGCGTCGGACAGAACCCGGCGCGCCAGGTGCTCCGGGGCGCCGGGGTGCCGGACGACGTCGGCGCCGCAACGATCAACATGGTCTGCGGCTCGGGGATGAAGGCGATCCAGCTCGGGTCGGCCCTCATCCGGGCGGGAGACTACTCCCGGGTCCTCGTCGGGGGCATGGAGAGCATGTCGAACGCGCCGTTCCTCGTCGACGGCGGCGTCCGGTGGGGCGTGCGACCCGGTCCGCGCGTGCTCGAGGACGCGATGCAGCGGGACTCGCTGATCGACGCCTACGACGACCACGAACTCATGGGGCTGACCGGGGAGCGCGTAGCTCGGAAGTTGGGTCTCACCCGGGAGGACGTCGACCGGTTCGGGCTGCGGAGCCATCTCCGCGCCTCCGCCGCGGTGGCGGCGGGGACGTTCGATGCGGAGACGGTGGCCGTACCCGCGGACGCGGCCCACGGCGCGCCGGGGCTGGCGCGCGACGAGGCCCCGCGGGCCGACACCACCCTCGAAGGGCTCTCCCGTCTCAAACCGGCGTTCGCGCCGACCGGACTGCTGACGGCCGGGAACTCGTCCAAACTCTCCGATGGGGCGGCCGCCCTGGTGCTCGCCAGCGAGCGCGAGGTCGCCCGCCGCCACGCGAAGCCGATCGCCTGGATCCACTCCGCCGAGGAGAGCGGGGTCGCCCCGAAGGACGTGATGGAGGCCCCGATCCCGACGGTCCGACGCCACCTCGAGCGGACGGGGCTTCGAGCCGACCAGTTCGACCGGGTTGAGCACAACGAGGCGTACGCCTCCGCTTCCATCGCCGTCCAGCGCGCGTTCGGCTTCGCCGACGACCGGTTCAACCCGGACGGTGGGGCGATCGCGCTCGGCCACCCGATCGGCGCTAGCGGGGCGCGGATCGTCGTCACGCTCGCTTACGGGCTGGCGCGCACGGGGGGACGTCTGGGTCTCGCGACCCTCTGCATGGGCGGAGGGAACGGGCTCAGCCTCGCGATCGAGCGCGCCCCGGCGTAGCCGGGTCCGTCAGGTTCAGCCCCAAGCGCCGCTCCACCTCGGCGAGCCCGGCCCGGGCCGCGGGCGCGTCGCCCCGACCGACCCCGCCCGATCGGGACCCGACCTCGGCGGCGAACCCCCGCACCTCGCGCACGACCGTGTCGGTCGCTAGGCCGTTCGCGAGCGCTGCCCGCACGACCCGAGCGAGGCGTCGGGCCCGATCGGGGGGCACGCCGCCCCGGCGCTGCGACGTGAGCCAGCCCCCGAGGGTCCTTCGGACGAGGTCGTACTCTTCGCGGGCGCGCGTGACCGCCTCCTCGGACCACGGGAACCGGTCCCGATACGACCGGCTGAGCAGGTACCAGCGCAGCGCGCCCGCCCCGACCGCCGCGAGCGCGACGCGGAGCGGGACCAGGTTCCCGATCGACTTCGACATCTTCGTCCCGTTCTGCAGCACGAGGCCGGCGTGGAGGAAGACCGGGGCGAACGGGGCGCCCCGGAGCGTCAGCGAGATCTCGTTCTCGGCGAAGTGGTGCGGATAGACGAGGTCCCGGCCCCCGCCGTGGAGGTCGACCGGGACGCCGACGAGCTTCGACGCCATGGCAAAGCACTGCAGGTGCCAGCCCGGCGCGCCGCGCCCCCAC
>JASHXN010000083.1 GCA_030043505.1 Thermoplasmata archaeon | reverse complement strand
CGGCGCGGCGACGGCGGCCGGCCGGGGAGCGGCCGGCGCGGCGACCGGGGCGGCGGGGACTGGGGTGGGCGACGGACCTCCCGCGGGGGCCGGCTCCAGGTACGGGGCGGAGCTTCGCCGGAACTCCAGCAGGGTCCCCAGCAGCGCGTCGAAGATGGCGCGCTCCTCGGGGAGCGCGTTCGGCAGCTCGCGCGCTCCGCCGACGCTCGCTTGGAACGCGGCGGAGATGATCTTCTGCTGGCGGGCCTCCAGAATGTCGCGAGCGACCTGGCTGGCACGCTGGTACGTCTGCCGCGAGATCTCCCCCTTCCGTCCGGACGGGTTCTCCCGGAGGTCGCTCTCGTACGAGCGGCGGAGGTCGGCGAGATACTTCGCCGTGCCCGAATAGAAGTCGGCGCCGATCTTCGACAGCGTCCGGGCGCTCGCCTCCGAACGGCGCCACTCGAGCAGCTGCGAGAAGAGTTCGGCCATGAGGGGGGAGGGGACCGCCCGCTAGCCCTATAGGAGTTGCGCGGCGTGAGCGCATTCGGGCCGCGTTCCGAGGCGGCCAAACCTCGTGCGCGGCGGTCGGACCCCGGAGCCGGCGGACCCGTTCGAGGAGTTCGTCGAGCTCTGGGGTCGGCTCCTCTCCGAGCAGGACGGCGAGCGCACGGTGCTCGTCGTCGAAGGGGAGCGGGACCGCCGGTCCGTCCAGCGGCTCGGCTGGGGGGGTCCGGTCGCGGTCGTGCATCGGGGCCGGCCGATCTCCGCGACCGCCAGCAGCCTGGCCGTCCCGGCCGGCAAGGTGATCGTCCTCACCGACTGGGACACCGAGGGGGGCCACCTCGCCCGCCGGTTGCGCGATTTCCTGGAGGCGGACCGGGCGACCCTCGACCTGGAGTACCGTCGCCGGCTCGCGCGGGTCCTCCGCGGCGAGCTGACGCACGTCGAAGGGCTGTTCGGATGGGTCCGCCGGCAGGCGGAGCGCCGGGGCGAACCGCTCGAGCGGGTCACCGAGCGCGCGGACGACCGCGCTACGGAATGACCTTCGTCTGGGTGCGCCGGATATCGCGGCGGTTGCGCGCGCGCGACGGCCGGAACCGTTCCGCGCCCATCCCCTTCCAGCGCAGGCCCCGTCCTTCCGTGCCGGCCGACGTGAGCCCGCGGAAGACACGGCCCTTGTGCGGCGGGTCTCCGACCCAGGCGATCTTCGGGTCGGCGAGGATCTCGGGGTGGACCGGGTCGACCAGGATCACTTCGTAGAACTTCTGCTGGCCGTCCTCCCCGACCCAGTACGAGTTCAGGACCTCGAGGTTCGGGTAGTGCTTCTGGGCCCGCTCTTCGGCGATGCGACGCAGGCTTTTGGCGAGCGTCATCCGCAGGATCCCCTTGTGCTTAGGACGGCGCCCCGCGATGATCGCCCGCTTGCGCTGCCCGCCGCGCCGGACCCGGACCCGCACGATGACGTAGCCGCCCTTCGCGCGGTAGCCGACCGAGCGCGCCCGGTCGAGCCGCGTCGGCCGCTCCAGCCGCGTGACGGTGTGCTCGCGCCGCCAGGTGAGCAGTCGCTCGTGGCGGAGTGCCGCCCCCTCGTCGCCGAGGGTCTGGCGGAACGACCGCCCCACGTAGCGGTACATCGAACCGGACATCGGAAGCCGCCGCCCGACCCAGGTCCCCGTTATAATAGCTACGCCGCGGGACCGCCGGGGGCGCCCGAGCCGTTCGCGGGAGCGCCTTCCCAGGGAAGGTGGGAGGTGGAGGGGCGGACGACCTTCGCCGTGGCGTGGCTCTCGGTCATGATCGCGCGCTCCAGGTGCGAGGCGATCTCTCGGACGAGCCGGTCCATCCGGCCCCGCTCGGGGCCCGGCATCTCGGTCGGTGCCTCCCAGATCACGGCTGCGCCGCCGCTCGTCGGATAGAAACGGAACGCGACCGAGGCGGCGGCGCCGGGCACCGCCGGGTTCGGGCGGTCGAGCCGGCCGGAGAGACGGCTCTCGTTGCCGCTCAGTTCGTCGCGGGCGACCGCGTAGCCGAGGGTGGCGAGGTAATCGGCGACGTACCCGGCGAAGCGTTCCCGCCCGATCCCACGCACTCTCAGCCAGTCACCGTTGCTTTCGGTCATGTCGACCGTCCCGGTCCAGCGCGCGCCGCAGGCTCGTCAAGAGCCCCAGCATCAACCGATACTCCGCCTCGGTAGGCGTCGCGCGGCCGAACAGGCGACGAACTTGGAGGATTAAACCCCGTCGTTTGTGCGCCGGGTAGCCGACCCGGGCCGCCAGCTCGGCGAGGCGCTCCAGGAACAGCTCCTTCTCGTGGCCGTTCAGGTCGAGGACCTCCGGGGCCGGGGTCGACAGCTCGTCGACCGGTCCGCGGGCCCGGTGCGTCGCGTACAGGACGACCGCCACCGCGTGCGAGAGGTTGAGGGTCGGGAACTCGCGGCGGGCCGGGATGTGCACGAGCAGATCGCAGCGGGCGAGCTCCTCGCGCGAGAGCCCGTTGTCCTCCGGCCCGAAGACGAGCGCCACGGTCCCCTGCGCGTGCCGCACGATCTCGCCGAGCCGCTCGGGGCTCATCGACCGCCGTAGGTACGAGCTCGAGCGTCCGAGCGAGAGGTCCGTCGTCCCGACCACGATGTCGGCGCCGACGAGCGCCTCCTCGAGCGACGCGGTCCGGGTCGCGCCGGTCAGCAGGGCGAGCCCGCCCATCGCCCGTCGCCGCGCTTCCGGACCGACCGCGGCCCGCGGCGCGACCAGGACGAGCCGGTGCGCGCCGAAGTTCCGGC
>JASHXN010000009.1 GCA_030043505.1 Thermoplasmata archaeon | reverse complement strand
TTCGGCGCCGGGTTCAGCAGCGCCTGCGCCCTTTCCGGGTCGAGCTCGACCGCGATCCCGTCCAGGACACGATCGCGGAGCGTCCGCCGGATCGGCTCGGCGAGGTCGACGACGTGCGCCGTGCCGAGCAGGAGGACCGGCTCCTCGTTCGTCCGGGCGTACACGGCCCGACGAGACCTCCACCCCTCAAGTTCTCTCGGGGGCCCGCGCGCCGCGGTCGCGGAGAACCCCTTATACGCCGGCGCGGTCGGCGGCGCCGATGCCCTGGACCCTGTACACCGTGCCGTCGGAGAAGCGGGCGGCGCTCGACGCAGCGCTGAAGGACGACGCCGTCTCCCGCCAGAGCCAGAAGGTGCGCGACGGCGCGAGCGTCGGCGCCGCGGCGGCGACGACGGTGGTGCTGGTCGAAGGGTCGGCGGACGGGATCCGGCGCGCCGACGAACTGCTCGCCCCGCTGGGCCAGCACCTGGCGGGGGCCGACGCCGAGGCGCTCTACCGGCGGCTGAAGGACGAAGAGGAGGCGGCCTCCGCCGGCATGGGCCTCTTCTTCACCGAGGAGTAGCGGGCGCCCGTCACTCGTTCGTCGGTTCGTGCGACGGCACCAAGTCCTCGCCGCCCGCGAGGACCCGCTGACACTCCCGGTAGAACCCTTCCAGGCCGGTCCGCTCCTTGGCGGACGTCGGAACGAGACCGGAGACCGGCCCCATCGCCTCCAGCGCCCGGAACAGTTCGGTCGACAGTTGCACATCCGGCGTCGGCGCCGCCTCCTGGACGGCGTCGTACAGCCGGGACGGCTCCTCGCCCCAGGCGACCACGCGGGCGAGCTGCTCTTCCGTGAGCGCGTCCGACTTCGCGAGGACGTTCACGAGCGGCAGGCGGAAGCGGAACTCGACGGTCGCGCTCAGGAGCAGGAGCGAGACGAACCCGGACGGCGTGCGGGCGAGCGCCGGGTCGAACAGGAACGTGAGCATCGCGCGGTCGCCGCCGAGCGCCTCGACGATCGCCTTCGACGCTTCCCGGAACGCGAACAGCTCGATCTGCCCCGGCGTGTCGACCAGGACGTAGTCGCTGGACGTTTCCGCGAGCGCCTGCTTCACCTCGAAGATCTTCAGCGCGATCATGTCGGCGGCCGCCACCTGGGCGCCGTTCGGCCCGAGGCCGTAGTCGTCCTGCAGGTCGGACAGGCGCACCCAGTCGCGGATGTCGATGTCCGGCTCCAGCTCGGCGCCTTCGAGCCCGGGGTCGAGGTTGAGGACGGTCGCGTCGTAGCCGTTCGACTTCATCCAGTCGGCGAACGCGCGGACGAAGCTCGTCTTGCCGGCGCCGGCGGTGCCGGCGACGAAGACGGCCGCGGGCTCGTCCGTCACGCGCCGCCGCCCTGGGCGCGTTTGCGCCGGAGCTCCGCGGCGAGCGCCCGCAGGAACTTCGTCTTCGTCGTCCCGGCCTTCTTGGCGACCTTCACGCGTCCGGCGAAGGTGAACTCGCGCCGCGGGTACTGCTTGCCCGACTCCAATTCGGCCTTCGCGCCGAGGCGCTTCGCCGCCTCGACGATCTCCTCGGCGGTGACGTCGACCAGCCCGTCGGCCGTCGGGACCCGACGTCCGTCGGCGCGGGAGAGCTTCTCCAGGTACGCCGGATAGACGTAGAAATGCTCGGGCATGCCGCCCGCCGTCCGCGCTAGCTCGCGGGAGCGCCGACCCGGACGCCGTTCAGAACGCCGTCCTGGCCGGGCCGCGAGAGGACCCGCACGAGGCCCAGCTCGGTCTCCAGGATCGCGCCGCGGGTGATGATGTTCCGCTGGACGTAGTTCGGGTTCGCCGGGTTCTCCCGGACCGTGACGATCTTCGCCTTCTGCGTCTTCTTGGAGGCCGGGTCGTAGACGTTGATCGACGCGGCGGTGAGGATCCGAAGCTTCTCGTTGTGCCCGCGGACGCGGTACGGCTTGACGCTCCCGGCGCCGACGGTCGCGATCTGCAGTTCGCGCGCGATCTCGAAGCGTCGCTTCTTGCGGATCATGCGAAGGCGTCCGCCCGTGCGCTTGCGCCGCGAGCGGCCCTGCCAGATCCCCATCGAGCGCCCCGAGAGGGCCGCCGACCGGGGCTTGCTATTTGAGCCCTTCCTAGGCGGCGCCGCCGGCGGCGTCGGCGGCCACCGGGCCTATACCGCGGAAGCGGTACTCCGGCCGTGCTCGGGCGGCGTCCCCCGACGGTCGTCGGGCTGGACGAGGCCGGGCGCGGCGCGTGGCTCGGGCCGCTGGTCGTCGGCGCGGTCGCCGTCCCCCGCGCCCAGCTGCCGGACGTCGCCGGGACCGGAGCGCGCGACTCCAAGCAGCTCTCCGCCGAACGGCGCGAGCTGATCTACCGGGGCCTGGAGTCGGTCGCCGAGCTCCGCTCCGCCGCCGCGACCCCGGCCGAGGTCGACCGGTTCGTCGTCGACGGCAAGCTCAACGAGCTCGAGGCGACGCTCTTCGGCCATCTCGCCCGGGAGTTCGCGCCGGCGGAGGTGTTCGCGGACGCCTGCGACGCGAACGCGCGGCGGTTCGGCTCCGCGGTGCGGCGGCACGGCGGGCCGGGGCTCGTCGTCGTCGCGCGGCACCACGCCGACGCCACCGACCCGCTCGTCGGCGCGGCGTCGATCGTTGCCAAGGTTCGCCGGGACCGCG
Source organism: Thermoplasmata archaeon (assembly GCA_030043505.1). The sequence goes on along the minus strand of JASHXN010000009.1, from coordinate 6,842 downwards.
CGATCCGCTCGCTCGCGGAGGAGCTGGGGGAGGAGATCGGCAGCGGCTACCCGTCCGACCCGACGACCGTCGCCTTCGTGCGGCGCACCGTCCGCTCCGGCGCGCCCGCCCCGCCGTGGCTCCGCACGACGTGGAAGACGACCCGAAGGGTTATCGGCGGCGCCCCGCCTCCGCCCGTCCGGCCGAGGGGACGATGACGGTCGAGGAGACCCTCGCCGGTCTGGTCGACCGCTTCAACCGCAAGGTCGAACGCACGCCGGCGCTGGCGGAAGAGCTGCACGGGCTCGCCCGCACGATCGCGATCCGGCTGGGCTCCGCCGGGACGTTCGCGGTCGACCTGGCGAACGGTCGCCTGACGAACCTTCGGACCGGGGCGCCGGGGAAGGCCGACCTCTCGATCACCACCGATCTGGCGACGTTCGAGGGCCTGATCGCGAAGGAGGTCGGTCCGATGAAGGCGCTCGTGACGCGCCGACTGACGTTGGACGGCTCGCTGGAAGACAAGCTCCTGCTGCGCCGGCTGCTGTAGGGCCGCCGGTTACGGCAGGAAGACGACCGCGGCGATGCAGACGCCGTAATGGTCCTGCGGGATCGACAGCTCCTCGGTCCGGTAGTGGATCCGCCGGAGCTCGACGCCCCGGAAGTGGGCGATCTCCTCCATCCGCCAGTGCAGGAACTCCTTCAGCGACTTCTGGGTCCCGTGCAGGTGGCCCTCGGCGACGTAGCCGCCCTGGCCGTCCGCGCGGAAGCCGTAGGCGATCCCGGCGCTCACGACCTCGCCCTCCCCGCCGCCGTGACGGGCGAGCACGCAGTGGGTGATCGCGCCGCGCGCGATCGGCGAGCGGTCGACCTGCCGGATGCCGATCGGGAGCACCGACGAGACGCTGACGAGATTCTGCTCGCCGATCCCCGCCTGGAGCAGCGCGAGGTCGAAGGCGTTCAACTCGCTCGTCTTGTTGATCCCCTTGCCGCTCGTGACGAAGAAGCGGGACGGTACGGGGACGAGCGTCTCCTGTTGGGGCTCGCGCCGGGGGGGCACGCGCGGGGGAACGCGGGGCTCGCTTAAGGTTTCGGCGACCCGCTCAGACCATGATCGCGTGCCGGCGGCGCATCGACGCCTCGCTCTCGCCCCGGGCCGCCGCCAGCTCGGCGATCAGGCCGTCGGTGAGGCGCAGGCTCGCCGACTCGAAGAGGGTCCCCAGCGGGGCGAGCCGTGGCCGCTCCGCGTCGTCCGGCAGCTCGAGCACGATCAAGAGCGAGGCGGCGTGCGCGAGCTTCGAGCCGGCCCGCGCGGTCAGCACGATCAGCTCCGCCCCCTCCCGCCGCACGATGTTCGCGGTCTGCACCGACGAGGAGCTCTCGCCCTGGCCGGAGAGGATGAAGACGGCGTCCCCGGTCCGGACGATCGGCGTCACGCTCTCGCCGATCACGTAGGCGCGCAGCCCGGCCTGGACGAGCCGCATCGCGAACGCCCGCCCGACGATCCCGCTGCGCCCGGCGCCGTAGACGAAGATCTGCGGCGCGTGCGCGAGGATCTCCACCGCGCGGGCGATGATCGACGGCTCGACGCGCTCGAGCGCGAGCGTCACGCGCTCGCCGATGTACTTCTGCGCCCGGACGAACGTCGACGGGCTAGCGTCGGCGCCCACCGCCACCTCGATCCTTGCGGTCCTTGCGGGGCCGGGGTCTCGACCTCCCCTTCGACGGGGGACGTCGCGGCGGAGCGCTCCGGGGCCGCGGGCGCGCCGGCGCGACCTTCCGCGGGCGGGGGGGCGCCGGCTTCGGGCGAGCGGCCGCCGCCGCGGGGGCGAGCTTCTTCGGCGGGGGGAGGGCGGGCGCCGGCTTCGCCGGCTTCGGCGCCGCCGACGGATGGAGCTTGGTCCAGCGCCGGGTGAGCGCGCGCTCGTAGAGGAGCTTCATGTACATCGCGTCGTGCTCGAGCAACGGCGAGCTGGAGATCACCGTCACGTCGTAGTCGCGCTCGGCGAGCAGTTCGGCGAGCGGGTCGAAACGGACGAGGCCCCGCTTGATCGGGGTGAGGCGGAACTCGCCGGGGCCGTAGAACTCGACCCCCGAGAAGTTGAGGTACAGCGGACCGCCGGTCGCCTTCGAGAACTCGCGCAGGACCGGCTCCAGCTGTTCCGGCTCCTCGAAACTGGTCCGCTCGCGGGCGGCGAGGTGGGGCAGGTTGAGGACGGGGACCGTCCCCTTCGCCTTGCGGACGAGCTCGAGAACCTCCTCGCGCGAGCCGAAGACGTCCGGGTGGCCGCTCGGCTCGATCGCGAGACGCACCTTCCCCTTGGAGAACTTCGTGAGCCAGGAGGCGAGGTCGGTCGCGATCTCGGTGAGCGCCTGGACCGAGTCGGCGCGGTCGCCGGGACCGTAGAAGCCGAGGTGCGTGACGGCGAGCCGGGCCCCGAGCCCCTGCGCGAGCACGCCGCTCCACTGGATCTGGCGCGTCGACTGCTCGCGCGCGTCGGTCGAGCCGAAGAAGTCGACGTAGTACGGAGCGTGCAGCGTCAGTTCGACGTCGAGCCCTCGGGCGAGCGCCTTCGTCTGCTCCAGGTCCGCCGCGTCCTTCGCCAGGCTCCAGGTGAGCGTGGTGAGCGCGTCCTTGCGGCGCAGCGGCTCGTCGAACGCCTCGAAGACCGGCGTGCCGCCGGCGTGGTCGGAGGCGCCGACGCTCACGACCAGTTGCTGCGGGATCTCCCGCGGCTTCTTGCCGATCTCCTCGTCGAGCGCGCGCCGCGTGAGCGGATTGACCTTGATGAACTGGATCTCCATCGCCGTGAGCCCCAGGTGGTGCACGTCGGCGATCCCGTCGCGGAGCGTCCGCCCTTTGCAAGAAAGGGGGATCCCCGCGGGTCCAAATCGGATCACGAGAAATCAGGCCCCAAACGAAGTCTGGGGTCCAAGCTACGTAGCTATATATCGGAACCTTCGGGCGCCGGTTCCGCACCGGACGCGCGGGGTCCGCGCCCCCGGTAGCCGCGCGCGACCAGATAGATCTCGGAGGAGGCGTCGCGCGAGGCGGGCGGCTTCGTCCGGCGCACCCGCTCGAACCGGTCGGCGAGCTCCGCCTCCAGACCGGGGACCAGGTCGCCGTCGAACACCTTCGCGACGAACGCACCGCCGGGGGCGAGCACGCGCGCGCCGAGCGCCCACGCGCTCCGCACGAGGTCGACCGAGCGAGCGTGGTCGGTGGCGTACGCCCCGCTGATCCGCGGAGAGAGGTCGGAGAGGACGACGTCGAACGTCTCCGTCCCGAGCCGGCCAACGAGCTCCGGGTCGCCGACGCGCCCTCGTACGAAGCGGACGCCGTCGATCGGCTCGAACGGTCGCTGGTCGACGGCGACGACGCTCCCCGCGGCGGCGCGGACGGCCTCCGCCGCGTACAGCGTCCAGCCGCCCGGCGCCGCCCCAAGGTCGAGGACGCGCTGGCCCCGACGGAGCAGGGAGAACCGGCGGTCGAGGCGCTCGAGCTTAAACGCCGCACGGGAGCGGAGCCCTTCCCGCTGCGCGGCCCGGTAGTACGGATCGCGATGGCGTTCGGCGACGAACCGGCGCGCCATCGCCCGCGCGAGGCGTCGGGATTAGTAAGCGCGTCCGAGCGCGGGGTGGGGCCGTCCGAATTTGAATCGGAGTCTCTTGCACCCCAAGCAAGAAGGATGGTCCAAGCTACCCCACGGCCCCGTCCACCGCTGGGGCGCGCCGACCCGGGCGCGCGAGATAACCCTTCCGACCGTCAGTGGACGAACCACCAGGTGACGACACCGGCGACGGCGATGATGCTGGTGTTCAGCAACGTCAGCCAGAAGAACCCCCACAACTCGGAGCGGCCCTCGGCGGGCGGGACGTGCGCGCCCGGCGTGGAGCCCCCGGGGGTGCGGGTGTAGGGGGTCTGGTACGTCGCCGCGCTCACCGGTCGTCCGACGCCGGGGCGGGTTCTTATCGCCTCGGTTCGACCGGCCGGCTCACGCGGCGAACCACGGAAGGCGCGCCGCCGGACCGGTCGGCTTCAGGACGAGCAGGTGCAGGTTCGAGCCGGCGTCCCCCGGCGCGTAGGTGTCGCGCTGGGCGAGCTGGTAGAGCAAGAACAGCGCGTCCTCGTCGCTCGTGACGCCGAGCGAGCGATGCACGTCGATCCCGAACCGGTTCCGGAGCATCTGGAGCAGCTCGCCGAAGTCGATCGAGCCGTTCCCTTCCTCGTCGCGCGAGCGGCGGAACAGGCCGACGACGACGCCGGTCGCGAGCCGGAGCAACTCGCGCGGCGGCACGCGCCGGAGCGCGAAGTGGCCGGCCCGCTCGGCCTGAGGTTCCTGCGGGACGACCAGGATCGAGACGTCGTGCTCGACGGCCTTCGGGTCGGTGGCGGCGAGGCGGTCCCACGCCGCCTCCGCCGCCGCGTCGCTCGGGGCGACGAAGATCGCCCGGCGCGTCGCGCTCCCCGTGGGGGCCGCCCGCTCGAGCCAGCGGTCGATGCCGGCGGCGAGCGACGGCCGCTCCCCCGGAAGGACGAAGACGGGGAACGTCCGGCGGGGGACGCCCGCTTCCTGGACCCAGAACGAGGCGTCCGGCTCGGCGGAGCGTCGGTCCTTCGCCACGCGGGCGAACCCGAGTCTCCGCAGGGCGCTCTCGGCGTCGCGCGATAGGTCTCCCGGAACCCCGGCGCGCTCTCCGCTTCCCATGCTCGGTACGAGCCCGGCTCCCGAGATAAGCTGTGCTGGTTCCGGCTCAGAAACCGGGGCCGACCCCGAGCCGGATCCACCAGGCGTTCACCGCGACGACCGCCACGACGCCCAGCAGGTACGGTCCGGAGAAGAGGAAGCCGCGGCGGGCGATCGGCTTCGCCACGGAGCGCCAGAGCGGCAGCGTGACGGCGACGAAGGCGACGCCGAGCGCGACGAGGAGCACGCTCGCCGGCCACGTCAGCGCCCCGCTCTCGCCGACGGCGACCGCCGCCACGACGAGCAGCGCCGCCGAGAGCACGACGACCTTCCCCGAGAACGACGGGTCGTCCATCCGGGGGAGCATCGGCAGCCCCGCGCGGGCGTAGTCGTCCCGGAGCACGAGCGCGAGGCTCCAGAAGTGCGGCGGGGTCCAGAGGAAGACGAGCAGGGCGAACGCGTCGACGCCGAGCGTCCAGTGACCGACCGCCGCGGCGCTGCCGGCGAGCGCGGGGGCGCTCCCCGCGAACCCTCCGATGACGATGTTCCAGCTGGAGCGGCGCTTCAGCCATGCCGTGTAGACGACGACGTACGTCCCGGCGCCGAGCAGGATCGACAGCCCGGTGAGCGGGTTCAGGAGGAGCGCGGCCGCCCCGACCCCGACGGCGACGAACGCGGTGCCGACGGCCGCCACCAGCCCGCGCGGATGGATCCGTTCCGTCGGCAGCGGCCGGCCGCGGGTCCGGCGCATCTGCGGGTCGAGGTCGCGGTCGAGGTAGTGGTTCAGCATGCCGGAGCCGGCGCTCGCGGCCGCCCCGGTAACGAGGAGGAGGCCCAGCCGGAGCAGGTCGACCGAGCGGGGAGAGGCGAGGAGGAAGCCACCGACCGCTACGAGGCAGATCAGCGCGGTGATCCCGGGTTTGGCGAGCGTCAGCCAGTCCCGGAACCGTCCCGCCCCGTCGTCGTCCGAGCCGGCGACCGGGGGCGGTACGGCGGACGGTGCGCCCATGGCGGAGGCCTCAGACCGGCCGGGCCGATGAGCTAGCCGTCACCCGGGCGGCCGAACGGGGTCGGGGCCCGCGAGCCGCTCGGCTCGGGGACCTGTGCGCTCGGTGTGGGGGCGGGCCGCTCCTCCGTCGCGCGGCGGGCCCAGTCGAGCCACCGGCGCGGCATCTCCTTCAGGTTGGCGAGCAGCGCGATGATGAGCAGCAGGCCGAACAGCGCGGTCGCGATCCCCAGATGGACGAGGACGAGCTCGACCTTCAGCCGGCTCTCCACGACCAGACCTCCCAGCAGCGCTTCGACGACGACGAGCCCGAGCGAAGCGAGCGCGAGATTCCGCAGGATCGGGCGCCGTCGTTCGAACGCGACCCCGAGCAGGGCGAGGACCAGCACCGCGGTCCCGAGGAAGAACGCGGAGACCCGGTGGCTCCACTCGACCTCCGCCGGCCCGCTCACGTGCGGGATCACGTCGTACCCCGGGTAGCAGGTCGGCCAGTGCGGGCAGCCGAGCCCGTCGCCGCTCGCCATCACGGTCCCGCCGAGCAGGATCGTCGAGTAGCAGAGGAGCGCGGCGACGAGCGCCAGGCAGCGGAAGAGATCGTGACCGCGTCGGCTCGCCATGCTCACCTCGGGTCCGTAGGGGCGAGGGTCGGCACGGGGCCCGGAAGCGGAGCCGGGGTCGGCTTCGCGGCGGCCGTCGGGCCGGTGATCGTCGAAGGGAGCGGCTCCCCCCACGGGTCCGGGCTCGTCACCGGCGTCCCGGCGTAGTAGGAGTGGACCATGTTGTAGAGGAAGACGAGCTGGCCGATCCCGAAGATGTAGGCGCCCATCGTCGCGAGGAAGTTGAGCGCCTGGAAGTTGCCGACGTACAGGTACGTGTAGACCCGGCGCGGCATCCCCTCGGCGCCCAGGATGAACATCGGGAACAGCAGCATGTTCACGCCGACGTACGTCAGCAGGAAGTGCAGGTGCCCGAGCCGCTGGCTGTACCAGCGGCGGGTCAGGATCGGGAAATAGAAGTAGATCCCGGCGAAGATCGCCATCAGCGTCCCGCCGAGCAGGATGTAGTGGAAGTGCGCCACGACGAAGTAGGTGCCGTGGTAGAGGTAGTCGATCGGGATCGAGGCGAGCATCAGTCCGGAGAGGCCCCCGATGACAAAGCCGGTGATGAAC
>JASHXN010000082.1 GCA_030043505.1 Thermoplasmata archaeon | reverse complement strand
GACGCCGGGGACCTGCCCGAGCCCGGGGATCGCCAGGAGGTGGTCGTCCCGGAACGCCCGGTCCTGTTCCAGCTGCTGGCGGGTCGTATGGAACAATCCTCCGAAATCGAGGTACGGCACGCGGGCCGCGCGCGCGGCGTCCATCGCCGCCAGGTTGAACGCGTACGGGCTCGCGTTCACCACGACCCGGGCGCCGTCGAGCAGACGGACGGTCGCGGCACGGTCCCGGATGTCGAGCGTCGTGGCCGTCGCCCCGGGTCCGGCGGCGCTGGCGGCCGCGCGGGCCAGCTCGGCGTCCACGTCCGCGGCGACGACCTCGCGGAAGACTCCGCCGGCGACGAGCTGGCGCACGGCGCCCCGGCCGGTCAGCCCCCCTCCGCCCAGGACGACGGCCCTCACCTGCGACGCTCCGTGGACCGTCAGCGCGAGCGCCGACCCGTGCGCGGCGCGCGGCGAGCGACGGGGACCGGACGCTTCCCCCGGGAATTGGCTCTTGGGGGCTTGCTCGAGAGCGAGCCGATCCACGCGCGGACCCGCGCTTCCAATTCGCCGAGCGGGAGCGCGCCCTCTGCCAGGACGACGTCGTGGAACGCCCGCTCGTCGAACCGGTCCCCGAGTTCCCGCTCGGCCAGCGTGCGGAGCTCCCGGAACTTGAGCGCCCCGATCTTGTAGGCGAGCGCCTGCGACGGCCAGACGATGTACCGGTCGACCTCGACGGTGATGTCGAGCTCGCTCATCCCGGTGTGCTCCCGGAAGAACTCGATCGCCCGCGCGCGGCTCCAGCCGAGGGCGTGCATGCCGGTGTCGACGACGAGCCGGATCGACCGCCAGACGTCGTGGTCCAGACAGCCGAACCGCGCGTACGGGTCGCGGTACAGGCCCAGCTCCTCTCCGAGGCTCTCGGCGTACAGCCCCCACCCCTCGATGTAGGCGGTCTCGCCGCTGAACTTGCGGAAGTCGGGAAGGTCCTCCTTCTCGGAGGCGAGGGCGATCTGCAGGTGGTGGCCGGGGACGGCCTCGTGCAGGGTCATCGACTCCATCCGCCAGGTCGGACGCGCGCCGATGTCGTAGGTGTTCGCGAAGAACGTCCCCGGCCGCCCGTCGTCGGGGGATCCGGGGATGTAGTACGCCGCCGGCACGTCCGGCGCCTGGAAATCCGGGACGGGCACGACCCCGTACGGCAGCCGGGGGAGCCGGCCGAAGTGGCGGGCCAGCTCCGGGTCGATGCGTTTGGCGATCACCCGGTACCGGTCGACCATCTCCTCGCCCGAACGGTTCCGGAACTTCGGGTCGGTCCGCAGGTACCGGTGGAACTCCGGCACGGTCCCCTTGAAACCGGTCGACCGGACGAGCTGTTCGATCTCCTGCTCGGTCCGGCGGACCTCGGCGAGCCCGATCTCGTGGATCTGCCGGGGCGTCAGGTCGGTCGTGGTGGTCCATCGGACGAGGTAGGCGTACCGCTCCGCCCCTTGCGGGAGCTCGCCCGCGGCGATCGAGTCGCGCGCGGCGGGCAGGTACACGTCGACGAGGTACCGGTGCAGGCGAAGCATCGCGGGCCGTACGCCGTCCGCGTACGCCGTGCGCGCCCGGGCGGTGAGCTCGGCGCGGTCCGTCGCGGCGATGGTGCTGGGGAGCTCCCGGAACGATTCGAAGTAGGCGCTCGCCTCCATCGACTCCGGCACGAGTCGTACGACCTGATCCGGCAGGCCCCGGATGGCGATCTTCGGGGGAACGTAGGAGCGCTTGCGTCCGTCCTCGAGCAGCGCGACGGTCTGGTCGACCGCGACCGGGAGCCGCCGCAGCCGTTCGACGATCGCCTCGACGTCGGCACGGCTCCGGCGCGGCTGCATCGGGAGCAGCTGGGCACTGGACGTGTGGATCCCGTCCATCTGGCTGATCGGCATCCACAAATTCCGCGGGAACCCGAAGTGGAACGGGATCGCGTCGTCCCCGAACTTACGGCCGGCCCGAGCGGTCCGGAGCAGCTCCCGGTAGAGGCGGTGGTTCAGGCGACCCGCCGGCGAGAGCCCGTCCGGGCGGATCTCCTCCACCGCCCGAAGGCTCGCGTCCAGGTGCGTCGCGCGGCGCGCGATGCCCGAAGGGGAGTCGTCGCTCCAGCGGTCGTTGTAGCCGGGGACTCCCGAGGCGGTGGCGATCTCGGGCGCTTCGGCCATCCAACGGCCCCAGTCGTCGGCCAAGAACCGTCGCAGCCGTTCGTCTCCCGGAGCGCCGGACGTACGGGCACGCGCGGTCGGCATGCTCTCCCGGACGGGCGCCAGCCGCGCGGCGGATATGAACGTCCCGCGACCGCTTACGCGGCGCTCTTCGGCTTGCGCGGCGACCGCTTCGGCGACGCGGAAGCGGGCGGGGCCGCGGGGGCGGCCGCCGCCGGCGCGGCGCTCGTGCGCTGCCAGAGGTCCCGGAACGTCTCGAAGTGTCGGAGGTACGGGTCGGCTCGCCGTCGGTCCTCCAGCTCCCCGAGCGCGATCTCGAGCAGCGCCTTCGCCTTCAGGTCCCCGTTCGACGCCTGGGCGAAGTAGACGCACAGCACCTGGTAATGCGGTAGGACGAACGCGTCCGGCCGCGGGGTGCTCATGTCCCCCTTCCGGGGACGGTAGATCCGCTCGATCGGGATCTCCAGCGCGAGGACCTTCCGGTGGGAGAAGCCCAGGTAATGCCCCGGACCCAGGACGCGGGTCACCTCGCGCACGTTCCCGGCGAGGTTGTTGGTGAGGCGGTCGCACTCGTGCCAGCACCAGAGACCGAAGCCGTGGTCTCCCTCCTGGTAGGCGTCCCACGCCTCGCCGTACAGCCGCCGCTCCCGCTCCTCTTCCGGCAGCTCCGGAGGGAGCGCCGCCTTCCAGTCGGAGACGAGCAGGTCGACCCGCATCGACGGGGAGAACTCCCGGCGGGCCGGAACGTCGGACGGGTCGGGCACGCCGCCGGGAACCCGTCCGTGCTTTAGCGTCCGCTCTCCGCGGCGCCCCGGTCGACGGGGCGGCCGTCGATCCAGCTCCCCCGAACTCCGGCCGCCCCCGCCCGGAACGCGTCCGGGAGCCGCGGGCCCGCCGCCACGATCAGATCGGCCGTCGCGCCGGGTTCGAGGAGACCGGTCTCCTCCCGCCGGAGCGCCGTCGCCGCTCCGGTCGTGTACAATCCGACCGCCTCTTCGACGGTCAGCGCCTCGTCCGTGCGGGGATTGGCGGAGCGGCCCCACGGGTCGGCTCGCGCCACCGCGGCTCGGAGGCCGGCCCACGGGTCGGGGGTCTCGCAGGGAGCGTCGCTCGATCCCGCGAGGACGACGCCGTGGTCGGCGAGCGTCCGGAACGCGTACGCCCACCGGGCCCGCGCCTCCCCGAGGCGCGTGCGCAGCCAGTGGTCGCTCTCGACGAAGCTCGGCTGCACGACCACGATCGCGCGCGACCGTACGAGTTCCGGAACGACCGCCGGCGGCGTGAGGCTCCCGTGCTCGAGGCGCCGGGGGAGCTCGGCGGGCAGGGCCGCCAGCAGGCGGGTCGCACGTCGCACCGCCCGGTCCCCGATCGCGTGGAGCGCCGGGGCAAGTCCGGCGCGGGCGGCCGCGTGCAGCCGCTCCAGCATCGGAGCCTCGTCCCCCCGGTCCTGCCCGGTCGTCGTCGGTTCGTCCGCGTACGGCGCGTCGAGCGCCGCGGTGCGAGGGCCGAACGCCCCGTCGAGGAACGCCTTCACCCCGACGACCTCCAGGCGGTCGCCCGAGCGGCTCCCGGTCAGCTCCTCCTCCCAAGGACCCGCCAGCGAAGGGTACGCGCGAACGCGGAGGGGCAACTCCCCCGCGGCGTCGAGCTCCCGCAGCGCGGCGAGCTCGGGGGGGGAGGCGTTCATCGATCCGACCGAGGTGAGGCCGAACGCCGCGAGCGCGCGGACGGTGGCGCGAAGCGCCGCGGCGGAGGGGGGGAGCAGCTCGTCGACCCACGCGTGGACGGTCCGTAGTTCCTCTTCCAGGAGGAGCCCCGCGGGGCGACCCGGCGGGAGCGACGAGAGGCCCCGGGCCCGGGCTCGCTCCAACGCTGCGGTGTTCAGCACGGCGGCGTGGGAGCTGATGTGGAACAGGACGACCGGTCGGTCCTTCACCACGGCGTCGAGCTCGTCGGCGGTGGGCCACCGGCGCTCGGCGAGCGCTTCGACGTTCAGTCCCTGGGCGACCACCCCGGACCCCGGGTCCCGTGCCGCCGACTCCCGCACGCGCTCGAGGAGCTCCCCGACCGTCCCGCAGCGCCGCAGATCGACGCTC
>JASHXN010000081.1 GCA_030043505.1 Thermoplasmata archaeon | reverse complement strand
CAGCGCCTTCTCCCAGAGCCTCGAGGCGCAGCTCGCGCTCGAGCGCCGCGGGGCGGTCGAGGCCGCCCGAAAGGCCGAGCTCCCCGAGGGGATCCAGGCGTTCCGGGAGAAGCGGCCCCCTCGGTTCCCAGCCCCCTGATCCGGGTCGCAGATCGCCCGTCCGGGGCTGTTCGGAGCCCGGACGCCATGGGAGGGGCGCCGATCGGGCCGGGCCCCACCGGCGCCCCGTGTCCGGCCGTCGTGGATAGGTCGGTCCGCCTCTCGCCGAGCGACCGTTAAATACCGTCAATTTGTCCGAGCCTCGTCGGTTCCACCGTCAGCCGGAGGAGGGAGGTCAGATGGCCGCAGACACGGAGACTTTCCTCGTCTTCGTGGCGATCGCGGCCGTCTTCGGGATCGGGTCTCTGGTCGCCAACCGGCTGCTCGGCGCCAAGGCCCACCGCTCGTATCTGCGCCTGACCACGTACGAGTGCGGGGAGGAGGCGGAGGGGGAGGCCCAGATCGACTTCCCCACCCAGCACTACACCTTCGCCATCGTGTTCGTCGCTGTGGACATCCTCGGGTTCGTCCTCGCGCTGTGGGCGCTCACGTTCCGCGGGGTCAACTCCGCGTTCTACCCGATCTTCATCGCGTTCGGCTTCACGGCCCTCGCCCTCGCCGGCATCTACTACGCGCTCTCCGGGGAGAAGCGATGGGTGATATGAGCGCCCCGGCGAAGCCCGAGGTCCCGGCCGTCGGCACGCCGGTCCCCGGCGAGCTCCCGATGGTCGACCAGCCCGCGGTCCCGTTCGTGGAGATCGAGGGGCTGAGGACCGAGCAGTTCATCCCCGCGGCCAAGGAGGCGCTGACGTCGCTGATCGCCGAGCAGGCCCAGGGCAAGCTGATCCGGCCCGTGTTCAACTGGGCCGGGCGAAACTCGCTGTTCCCCCTCCATTGGGGCCTCGCCTGCTGCGCCATCGAGTTCGCGAGCGCCTTCGGCGCCCGCTTCGACGCGGAACGGTTCGGGGTCGTGCCCCGATCCTCTCCGCGCCAGTGCGACCTATTGATCGTCAACGGGACGGTCACCTGGAAGGTGGCCCACAAGCTGATCACGCTCTACGAGCAGATGCCCGAGCCCAAGTGGGTCATCGCGATGGGCAACTGCGCCACGGGCGGCGGCCCGTTCCGGACGGCGTACTCGGTGGTGCCCGGGGTGGACAAGCTCGTCCCCGTCGACGTCTACATCGCCGGATGCCCGCCGCGCCCGGAGGCCCTGCTCGACGGGATCCTGAAGCTGGAAGAGCTCATTCGGGAGCGCGCGGAGTAGTCCGGGCGCTCGGGGCCGGAGGGACGTTCGTTGACCGAGGAGCTCGCAGAGCGCCTGCAGTCGCGGTTCCCCGGCGGAGGGGTGACGCTCGCCCCGTTCGAGGGGATCCTGGGCCGGGTCCAGTTCCCGCCCGAGGTCGCCCTGGAGCTGTTCCACTACCTGCACGACGAGCTCACGTTCACCCACCTGTCGATGGTGGGGGGGATCGACTGGGAGAAGGAGCGCGAGGTCGTCTACCTGCTCTGGTCCGACGCGCGCCGGCAGTACCTGCTCCTGAGCACCCGGCTGAGCGCCGAGGACCCCCGCATCGAGAGCGCCACCTCCGTCTGGCCCTCGGCGAACTGGCACGAGCGGGAGGCCTGGGAGATGGTCGGCATCCAGTTCGACCACCACCCCGGGCTGCGGCACCTGCTGATGCCGGACGGCTACGAGTTCCACCCGCTGCTGCGGAACTTCAAGCTGCACGAACCGGAGGACCTGGAGGTGAAGGTGCGCCATGTCTGAGATGTGGATCAACATGGGGCCCCAGCACCCCATGACGCACGGGCTGTGGAACCTGCGCGTCCGCATCGAGGGGGAGCTGATCCTCGACGCCGACCCCGAGATGGGCTACCTGCACCGCGGGATCGAGAAGATCAGCGAGGACCGGCACTACAACGAGGTGATCACGCTCATGGACCGGACCTGCTACGTGGCCGGCCTCGCGTGGGAGCATCTGTACATCCTCGGCGCCGAAGGAGCGCTCCACATCACGCCCCCGGAGCGCGCGGAGTACGTCCGCGTGCTGTGCGAGGAGTTCCAGCGGCTCGGCTCGCACATCATGTGGTACGCCGCGTTCGTCCAGGACCTGGGCCTGATGAGCCCGTTCTTGTACGGCATGCGGGACCGGGACCTCGTTCTCGACCTCTTCCAGAGCTACACCGGCGCCCGGATGACCTACGAGTACATGCGGGTCGGCGGGGTCCGCAACGACCTGCCGCCGGGCTTCACCGACCGGGCCCGCAAGGTCCTCGACTGGCTGACCGACCGGTTCCGCGAGTACGACCAGCTGTGCCTCGGGTCGACGATCTTCCGCAAGCGGTGCGACGGGCTCGGCGTCCTGAAAGGACCCGACGCGGTCCACCACGGCGTCACCGGTCCGATGCTCCGGGCGGCCGGCGTCAAGCGGGACCTGCGCAAGGACCGCCCGTATGCCGCCTACGACCGGCTCGACTTCGACGTCGCCCACGCGGACGGCGCCGACGTCACTGCGCGCTATCTCGTCCGGATGGAGGAGATGCGCCAGTCGGTCCGGATCCTGCGGCAGGTGCTGGAGTGGCTCGACCATCACCCCGGCCCGGTCGTCGCCGACCAGCTCCCCCGCTGGCTCGGGGCCCCGTACGCGCCGGTCGGCCTGGAGGGCTACCTCCTCAAGCGGAACTACCCGAAGGGCGTCGGCTTCTCGGCGATCGAGGAGCCGCACGGGGAGGCGCTCGCCTACGTCGTCAACGAGGGCGGCGAGCACCCGTACCGCGTGAAGTTCCGCTCGCCGGTCTTCGCCAACCTCAGCGCCGCGAAGACGTACCTCGTCGGCTACCACGTCGCCGACATCCCGCCGATCATGGGGAGCGTCGACGTCTGCGTCGGGGAGGTCGACCGGTAGGTCGCTCGGACGATGTCGAACGTCACGCTCTATTCCATCGCCTACACGCTGGTCCACGATCTTCTGTTCCTGCTCGGCGGCGCGATCCGGGGACCGCTCGGGCGTCTGCTCGAGAACGGCGACCTCGTCACCGGCCTCGCGGTCCTCGTGTTCTGCGCGATCCTGCTCGGCGCGAGCATGATCAACACGATCGTGCTGATCTGGTACGAGCGCAAGCTGCTCGGGCGGTTCATGGACCGCCGCGGAGCCATGCACGTCGGCTACGCCGGCCTGCTGCAGAACTTCGCCGACGGCCTCAAGCTGTTCCGCAAGCACACGACCCGCCCCACGGAGGCGGACGAGGTCGGCTTCTACTTCGGCCCGACCGCCTACCTCGCGACGTCGCTGATGATCTTCGGCGTCCTGCCGATCTCGAGCGGCTGGAACTCCGGTCCGATCCCGCTCAGCCTCCTGCTCGCGCTGGCGCTCTTCTCGTTCGCCCCGCTGTTCATCTTCGTCAGCGCCTGGTCGAGCAACAACAAGTACTCCCTGATGGGGGGCCTCCGCTCCGCCGCCCAGATGATCGCCTACGAGGTGCCGCTCCTCCTCGCGGTCGTCGCGGTCGTCGTTGTCTCGGGAAGCTTCTCGCTGACGACGATCGTCTACGAGCAGCAGAACTACTGGTTCTGGGGACCGCTCGTCGTCGCGCTGATCGTCTTCGTCGCGGCGATGCTCGCCGAGATGGAGCGGATCCCGTTCGACCTTCCCGAGGCGGAGGCGGAGCTGGTCGAAGGGTGGAACACCGAGTACGGGGGGATGCTGTTCGCCTTCTTCATGCTCGCCGACTACCTCCGTGCCCTCGTCGGGAGCATCCTGATCGTCCTCCTCTTCCTGGGCGGCTGGACGCTCCCGACGTGGGTGCCGTCGGCGGCGACGTCGTTCCCGCTCGCCGGGATCCTCTGGTTCATGGTGAAGACGTACCTGGTCTTCGGCCTGTTCGTGTGGATCCGGGCTTCGCTGCCCCGCGTCCGGACCGACCAGTTGCTGCGGGTCGGCTGGAACCGGATGATCCCGCTCGCGCTCCTCAGCGTCTTCCTGGCCGCGGCGCTCGTCACCGCCCGCTGCGTGCCGGTGTTCGGCTGCGTCCCGTCGCCGGGGGCGTGAGGGAGGGAGGACGACGATGTCGGATACGGGGGCCGCGCCGCCGACGACCGAGGAACATCCGGTCCTGTTCGTCGCCCGCCCGATGGCGACGGCCGCGCGGCAGTTCGTGAAGAGCCTCGTCCGCCCGTCGACGATCGTCTACCCGTTCGAGCGGCTGGAGGACCCCCGGTTCCGGGAGGAGGTCGCGGTCGCGGCGGGGAAGCCGATCGGCGTGGGCCAAGTGTGGGACAACTACCGCGGGGTCCACGCGCTGAACATCGCCACTTGCATCAGCTGCAACCTCTGCGCGTTCTCGTGCCCGGACCTGTGCATCGAGATGGTGTCGGTGCCGGGAGCGGACCCGAAGAAGCCGAAGAAGTGCCCGCAGATCGACTACGGGAAGTGCAGCTACTGCGGCTTCTGCTCGGACGCCTGCCCGGAGGGGTGCCTGACGATGACGACCCGCTACGAGCTCGCGACGCCGAGC
>JASHXN010000080.1 GCA_030043505.1 Thermoplasmata archaeon | reverse complement strand
CTTCTCGAACCCGACCGCCGACTGGTCGGGGACCGGGGCCCACACGATCGAGGGGTTCGGTAGCGTCGAGGAAGCGGAGGTCTACCAGGGCCCGTCCTCGGGGACAATCGACGTGGCCCCGCCGTTCACGGTGGAGCTGTACATCAACTACACCCAGGGCGCGTGCCACACGGACTCCGTCGCCGGCTCGGGGGTCCCGAGCTGCGGGACGATCAGCACGACCGAGCCGAACAACGAGTTGTTCCTCAACTACACGATCTTGAACTCGGCGGGCCAGCGAGTCTGTCCGACGTCGGTCCCGTCCGGCCGTGTCTGCGGTGAGGACGACGACGTGTTCTTCAACTCGGTCGGCACCCTCAACCCCTTGGGGGTCCCGGTCTACGGGCCTCACCACCGGGTCGGCTCGGCGACGATCCAGGCGAACGGGACGTCGTACGACCCGCTCGGTCTGCCGGACGATTACGAGATGGACTACGCCATCGGCGACGACGACGGCCAGACGAACATGATCGACTACCAGAACGGCATCGTCGGCGTCTACTACTGTAAGGACTACGGAACCCACGGAGTCACCAACGCAGCGACCGGCGGGAAGTGCAATCGCTACAGCGCCACGCCGGCCGCGCAGAACGCCGGCAGTGAGACCGGCGAGACGAGCACGGGGGAGGGTGTCTACTGGTCTCCCGGTGTGGTCAGTGGTCTCAAGAACACGGCCCTCAGCCTCGGCAGCCCGACCCCGGTGGCGTACGAGGTCACCGGGCCGTCGGACCTGGTCGGGTTGTGGAATGAAACCGGGAGCGCCTGTGTCGGCGCGGACCCGACCTGCCCGTACGCGGGAGGCGAGCCGCTGAGCTACGCGAACATCCAGCCGGCGAACGCTTGGGTCGCGATCGCGCGGGACAACCGTCCCGGCGTCGAGGTGACGAACCAGTCGTACTTCCAGGTCGCGCCGACGTTCGGGTTCGACTCGGCCCGGTCCGGCTCCGGCGGTACGACGATCCACAAGACCGAGCTCGGATCGAACCTCTGGTTGCCGACGGGCTGGTACACGATCGAGGTCCTGTTGAGCGGCTATGCGCCGGTGATCGAGCAGATCGACCTCACGGGGCCGATGGCGCCGTCGATCACCCTGACGCCGGACTACGCGCTGGGGGCCTACACGCCGGATTGGGCGTTCAGTAACGGGGACCTCGCGAACCTCTCGGTCTCGCCGTCGAACACCGTCCCCGCCGGCGCCGGTACCTCCGGCAACCCGTACATCATCTCCGCCGGCGCGCCCGACATCGGAGCGCCGTTCGGGATCCCCGGCTCGATCGCCTGGGTGTTCTCGAACACGAACGACTACTACTGGGTGGTGTGGCAGGGGGCGTTCACGAACAGCACGACCGCGGTGACGCAGTTCAACCCGGCCCCGTCGTTCCCCATCGTCTACCCGTCGTGGCAGGAGCCCGCGCTGGGGCCGTCCCGGTACCAGCTGCCGTTGACCAACTCGCTCGGCTACTACCTGTTCGACTCCCAGAACATCGCGATCGTCAACGGGGCGATCACGACGCCGTGGGGCGCGACGCCCGAGGGGGTCACGGTCTACGGAGTAACGGTCAGCAACAGCGCGAACGTCCTGATCGCGGACAACACGTTCCACGTCGCGAACCGTGGCATCGACTTCACGGGCGGCGGGACGGCCGACTCGAGGACCATCAATGGCGTGGTCGTGCACGGCACGCTCGCGCCTGCGATCAGCGTCGTCTTCGGGAACACGTTCATCCCGGACCCGCTGTCGCTGAAGTTTGCGTACGCGGAGTCGGTCACGGCTCAGGACGCGCTCACGATCGCGGAGGGGTACGACCGCGTCTACAACAACGCGTTCGACGCCTACGGGGTCGCGACCGGCTCGCCGGTCCCGACGGGCACGCTGAACGTCACCGCCAACGCGGCCGCGGCGGACGTGACGTACTGGAACGCGACCTGCCAGGCGGGATACCACCCGAACCAGGGCGGGACCTATCCTCCGACGACGGTCTGTGAGCCGCTCAGCTACTCGCAGTCGCTGGACGGCTTCACGATGTCCGGGGCGATCCTCCCCGGCGTGACGTTCGTGGGCGGGAACTACTGGGCGGGCTTCGGCACGCTCGCGGACCCGTACGCGAACATCCCGTACAAGGCGCGCTTGACGAGCGTAACCGGCACGGCCGAGATCGGGGCGACGACGTTCCCGTTCGCGGGCGACTACGCGCCGCTGCTCGACCCGGTCTACCAGGCTTCGTTCACGGAAACCGGCCTGACCAGCTCGGCGACGGCGACCTCGTTCGAGGTCAACGTCACGAACTCGGCGGGCCACTGGATCCTGAACGAGACCGCAACGAGCGCTACGCCGGCGGGCTGCACGGGCGGGGTCTGCCTGAACTACTACCTCCCGAACGGTGCCTACAGCTACGTGGCGGCGACCACCCTGAGCGGGTTGGCGCCGAGCCCGGCGGTCGGCACGTTCACGGTGAGCGGTGGGGCGGTCAGCCCGATTGCGATCACCTTCGGGACCGGCTACAAGCAGACGTTCACGGAGACCGGCCTGCACACGGGCGTCGCGTGGTACGTCAACGTCACCGGCCAGCGTCCGCACGTCTCGACGACGACGACCGACGCGGTCACGCTGGCGAACGGGGTGTACAACTACGTCTACAGCTTCCGGGACAACGTCGGCTCGTGCTACACGGGCGGCAGCAGCCAGGTGACGGTCAGCGGGGCGACGTCCGCGCCGTCCACGCCGTTCACCGCGGCCAGCTACTGTGTGCTGTTTGCGGAGAGCGGGCTGCCGGCCGGAACGCCTTGGCAGGTGACTCTCGCGGGTACGCCGAAGACGCAGACGATCATCTCCGGCACGAGCTACATCGGCTTCGTTGAGCCGACCGGAGGGCCGTACTCCTACTCGCTGGGAGCGGTTACGGGCTACTCGGAGTCGGCGCTGCCGGCGACGGGGACCGTGACCGTCAGCGGCGCCTCCGTGACGGAGACGACGGCGGCCTACAGCGCCTTTACGGTGTACCCCGGGGCGATCCTGAGCCCGGTCGACGTTGGCCAATCGACCTCGATCAACGCGGTCTACTCGGGCGGCGTTTCGCCGTACACCGAGACCTGGACGGGATTGCCGGCGGGCTGCACAAGCGCGGCCGTCGCCACGACGGGGCTCTGCACACCGACCACTTCGGGGACCTACACGATCGGCCTGACGTTCACCGACGCGCAGGGGAACTCGGCGGTCGGTTCGTTCCTCCTGTCGGTCGGGCCGGCGCTGTCCGCGGGCACGGTCTCCGCGTCGTTCAACCCGGTGGACCTCGGTCAGTCGACGACGATCTCCACAAGTGGCGCTACCGGCGGCCAGGGCGGCTACTGGTACACCTGGTGGGGGCTACCGGACGGATGCATCGGCTCCGGTGCCTCGTTCCTGTGTACGCCGACGGACGACCTCGGCTCCCCGTACACGGTCGCCCTTACGGTGACCGACGGTGCGGGAGATGTCCAGACGTCGACGTTCGAGCTGAGCATGAACGGCGCGCTGTCGGTGAACCCGTCGGCGAGCCTGAACCCGTCGGAGGAGCTGGTCGCGACCACGATCTCGGCGGG
>JASHXN010000079.1 GCA_030043505.1 Thermoplasmata archaeon | reverse complement strand
CGGTGAACGTGAGACCGAGACCCGCCTCGTCGAGGTAGTAGCCGTAGCTGAGCACATCCTGACCCGCGCCGTTCACGCTGGCGTTGTTGTACAGCTGGAGGGTGACCGGGTAGGCGGCGGGGCTGAGGGGGATCGTGTCACCGACGCACTGGAAGACGCCGCCGTAGACGCCCAGGATGTTCAGGACGCCGGCCGTGTCGTTGTTGCAGCCGGAGTAGATCGTACCGGGGAAGATGTAGGCGAAGTCGTCGGTGAAATTGAACGTGTCCGAGACGAAGTGGACGCCGGTCGCGTTCCAGTTGACGACGTTCTGCGTCCAGAACTCCCCGAGCGTGTTGTCCGGCAGCGACACGTTCGTCAGGACGGTGTTCAGCTGGATGCCGAACTCGTCGACGCTGCCGACGTAGCCGAGCGCTTGGCCGCCGGGCTCGATGACGTCGGTGGACCCCGGGTCGGTGGCGTTGGGCGGAGTGAGGAAGGAGACGGTACCTAGGATGTGGGGGGAGTTGTAGGCGTACGGGTGCGCGCCGAGGCCGAAGTCGCCGATCCCGAGCGGGGCCGGTTGCGACAGGTACCCCGGGAGGACCACGTTCGAAACGTCCGTCAGGGGATGCTCAAGGAATTGGAAGTTCGGGAGAGAGCTGAGGGGCCGGATAGAGCCTCCCGGATGTGCCAGCGCCTCCAGCCAAGAACCGGGGATGCTCGCCCCGGGCATTCGCGCGGCGGCAGCGGAGACGGCCGGGGCGACCGAACTACCCGGTTCGCTCGTCAGCGGGGTCAGGGACCTGTCGAGGGCAGCCGTCGCCGTTGGGAACGCGGCGCCGCCCGTGCCCGATGCGAGCGGAAGCGCCGAAGACCCGGCGACGGTCGCGACGTGGAACGCGGGAGGTGCGGCCCCTGCGCCGGCGAGGGCCGCCGTGCCCAGCAGGAGCAGGAACGTCGTGGCTCCAACGGCTAGGACCGCCCGTCGACCCATACGACGTCGGCACGTCACTTTGCCATAAGAAGACGTTAACCGGGCGGTCCGTCCGATCGGCCGCCCGGCGCCGGCCCCCGACTCCCGTGCGACCGGCGGGTTGTCGGAGGCCCGACGGCACTCACGAGCAATCTCCGGGGCCCGCTATTCGGACCTTAGGGAGAAGGTCAGCCCTCCGCTCGACCGCGCGTGCCGGCGATCGACTCGAGTTGGAAGGAGGCCGCATGGCGCGGTCCGAAGCCTATCCCGAAGGACTCGGGAACGCCCGCCACTCGAATGACGCCGGAAGCCGGGTCGGCCGCGTAGTGCGGGGCGGTGGTGTGGACCCGGAAGTGGTACGTGCCGTTCGTGAGGTTGAAGGAGATGTTCGCCGGGGCGACCGCGGACTCGGTGTGGCCCTTGATCGTCACCGACCAGCTGTCCCCGTTGGGAAGACCCGACTCCGTGAACTCGACCGGCGTGTAGTACGAGAACGTCAGGGTCACACGGGTGCTCTTGGTCAACGTGAGATTCCCCGTGGCGCCCCCCACCACCGTCTTCCCTTCCGTGGCGACGATCGACTGACCTGCCAGGGGTGCGACGACCGCGTAGGAGTAGACTCCGGGCGCCAGGCCGGTGATCTTCAGCACGCCGTCGGTCGTGTGGAAGAACGCGTCGTCCACGAGCAGGACCACCGTCTGGTTGCTGGCCAAGCCTTTCTCCCGGAAGGTCAACGTCACGGACTTCCCTTTCGCGAAGGAGATCGAGACCGTCGTGGCCGGGGCCTGCGTGGTGACGTGCGAGATGCCCGGCACCGCGATCCAACCGCTCGGGCCCGCGACGAGCGCCAGGAACGATCCGACCGGGAAGTAGAACACCATCGTCGCGTTCGGGACGCTTTGGGCGATCCCCTCGAAGTAGACCGACCACGTGTGCTTGGAGAGAACCTTCGCCGGAAGGCCGGTCTCCGCGAACGTCACCGTCGAGACCGGCCCGAACGGGACGGCCGAGGGGTGGTGGTCGACCGGTCCCAGGCCCAGCTCGACGCCCGCGACCGGGTACGGGTCGAGGTTCTCTCCGGTGTACTGATGCCAGTCCGACCAGAAGTTCCCGGCCCCGCCGTCGGTGGCGTTGAAGTAGTTCTCGGGGAACGAGAGCGCCTGGTCGGTCTCCGCCAGGAAGTGGACGCCGGACTCGTCGTTGTACAGGAACGAATTGCCGTACACGTAGTTCTGCCCGCCGGCGAGGATCTCCAGCGCGTAGCTCTCCGTCCGGAAGAAGACGTTCCCGCCGTCGATGCGGTTGGAAACCGAAAGCTCGAGCACCACCGCATTCACGTCGTAGCGGAACTGCGAGGCGAAGATCTGGCTCTGGGCTGTCGCGATGAAGAACACCCCGAAGGAGTCACCGTACGAGTTCAGACCGACGACCGAGCCGTTCGTCACCCCGACGAACTCAACCGCGACGAACGCCTCGTCCGTCAGCACGTCGGTCACGTTGACGTTCGCGGAGACCGACACCTCGACCCCGTCGCCGTCGCTGACGGAGAGGTCGGAGACGTACAGCCCTCGGGCGCCGACCAAGTTGTAGTACGGCGTCGTGTTGTAGAAGAGGGCGACGTCCTCCCCGGCGACGATGCCCGCGGACTGCACGGTGACGCTCACGTCGGAGAACGAGACGTTGGTGCTGCTGTACACCTCGGCCGCGTACGACCCCAGGACCGCTTCGAGGGCCGACCCAGAGAATCCGGTCGAGCCGAGCACTTGGACCGCGACCGCGCCGAAGCCGGCTTGCGCCCCGGTCACGGTGGTGTCGGTGGAGTTCCCGACAAAGACCCCGCCCGACCCGAACCCCGCTACGATGTTCGAGACCGTCGTCCCCAGGTCCCCCCACAGGACGAGCTCCCCTCCCTGGCCCCCCAGCCCGGTGAAGCTTTCGTCGCTGACCTGATCGAAACCGTTCCAGTACAGCTCGATCTGCGACGTGTAGCCCGGGTACGGTCCCAGGACGGCCGGTACGCCGATCAGGACGTACGGGGACGGTCCGAAATCGTAGAAGTAGAGGTTCCCGGCCGGGGAGTCCTGCCCCTCGGTCAGGTTCTGGACGACGACCTTGTGGACGTTGACGGAGGAGAAGATCTCGAACGACGGGAAGAGGTAGTCGTTCAAGTGGTCGAACGAGGCGTTCGGGCTGATGACCAGGTTCTCGAACGTGTACGGGGGACCGGAGGAGCCGGAGACGTTGAACGCGAGGGCGGCCGCTTGCGCCTCCGACCCGATGTAGAGCGGGGCGTTCAGCGAGCCCGGGTCGCTCGGTAGATCCAGGGTGTAGCCTGCGACGTTGGACGTGATCGGCGTTCCGTTGACCTCGCCCGACTCCGGCGCGAACGCCTGGACGTAGTACTGGTCGGTCCACGCCCCGCCGGTCGGCGGAAGGTCCGTGCTGAACGTCCCGGTGCTGGTGGTCGGGAGGACGCTGAAGTTGTCGGCGGGCGCTCCGGCCGCGAACGGGTCCGAGACGGACGGCGTGTTGCTGACGAAGACGAACCCGTACGAGGGGGTGATGCTGCCCGAGACGTGGATGTGGCCGACCGGGACCGAGACGTTGGCGACCGCGTTCCAGAGGCCGTAGAGCATGGCGGGACCCTGGTTCGCCTCGAGGACGTGGGCGGGGGTCCAGTAGTCGGCGATGCCGGTGGAGGTCTCGCCGGTGTCGGTGCCGAAGTTGAAGGCGGAGGGGACGCTCTGGAAGCCGCCGACGCTGGCGTTGGAGTAGTCGAGGCTGAGGGTGGCGTTGAGGGCGCTGAAGACGGCGTTGTCGCCGCCGATGTCGCCGACCAGGTCGAGCTCCGAGTCCTCCGGGAGCCC
>JASHXN010000078.1 GCA_030043505.1 Thermoplasmata archaeon | reverse complement strand
CGGCGTTCAGCGCCGGCGCGATGGGCCGGGAGGACATCGTCCTCCTGCTCGACCGTCTCGCACGCAAGGCGTTCGACCCGCACCTCCCCGTCCGCCCCCCGCAGGAGGTCGCCCGCCTGCTGCGCCTCCCCCCGGACGAGTGGTACCGGTACGTCGACCAACGTCTCCGGCAACTGGAAGGGACCGCGTGAGCGCGCCTCCGCTCCCCGGCGGCGAGTTCCGCTGGACCGGGCGGGCGTACGTCCTGCTGCTCGCGGGGGGTGTGTTCGCGATCGTCGCCGTCGCCGTCCGCTCTCCGGTGCCGCTGTTCCTGGCGCTTCCGCTCCTGTTCGCCCCGTTCGCCTCGGCGGCGCTCGCGCCGACCCGGTACGCCCGGGCCGATCTCGCGTGGACCGCCGCGGGCGAAGGGCCCGAGGTCGCGGTCCACGGTGTGCTCACCGGACCGATGGGCGCCGCCCCCGCCGACCTGATCGTCGAACTCCCGAACCCTCCCGGGGGAACGACCGCCGCGCCGCTCCGCGTCGAACGCCGGCCGGACGAGGTCTCCTTCTCGACCGTGTGGCGGTTCCGCGAACCGACGATCACCGCCGCCGCCCCGCCCACGGTCCGCTGGGTCGACCCGCTGGGTCTCGGCGAGCGGACGATCGGCGGACGTCGCGAGCCCCTCCTGCTCGAACGGTACCCGGCCGAGGTCCACCGGCTGAGCAACCTGCATCTCGAACGGACGATCGCCCTTCCCGGGGAGACCCGCTCGCGCCGGCTGGGCACGAGCGGAGAGTTCTTCGGTCTGCGGCTCGCGGCCCCGGGGGATCCGCGCAGCCGCATCAACTGGCGCGCGTCCGCTCGGGCCGGCCGGCTGCTCGCGAACGAGTTCCTTGCCGAGCGCACCGGGGACGTCCTGCTCGTGCTCGACGTCCGCCCGACCTCGCGAGGCCCGGACGTCGACGCTCGGCTGCTCGGGGTGGCGCGGGCGGGGGCGTACGGGATCGCGGACGCGCTCCTGCGCACGAAGGTTCGGGTCGGCTTCGCCGCGTTCGGCGAGTTCCTGGAGACGGTCCCGATGTCGACGGGCCGGGGCCACCGCGCCCGTCTGCTCCGAGCGATCGTCTCCGCCCGCTTGGCGGACGGGGCCGGACCGGCCGAGCGGTGCGCCTTCGCGTTGCGTCGGTTCTTCCGGCCGGGGGTGACCACGCTGGTGCTCTCCTCGTGGACGGACGAACCGGCCGAGGACCTCCTGCCGTACCTCCGGCGGCGCGGGTTCCCGCCACTGCTGCTGTCGCCGTCGCCGGCCCCGCTGCTGGACGGGACGTCGACCCTCGGACCGGCGGAGACGCGGCTCGCCGAGCGGCTGGAGCGGCTGGAGCGCGGGAGCCGGCTCGCCGAATTGTGGCCGTACGGCCCCGTGGTGGACTGGGACAACTACTGGTCGCTCGAGGGGTTCGTCCGCGCGCTGCGCGAACCGGTCCGGAGGCGCCTCGGATGAGCTTCGCCGGGGAGCGCGCGGCGCCGGACCGCAGCCGGGCGCCGGCCCTGCTGCTGGGGGCCGCGGCGGCCGGGCTCGGGCTGCTCGCCGGCTGGCCGTTCTTCCTCGGCGCCGTCGTGGCGGTCGCGGGGGTCGCCGGGTCGATCCTCTGGCGCCGCCGGGCTCCCGCGTCCCACCGCGCGGCCGGGGTCCTCCCGGCCCTGGTCGGTCTGGGCGCACCGGCGGTGACGGCGCCGGCCGGCCCGGCGCCGGAGCTGTTCGCCGGCCTCGCTGCCCTCGCTCTCTTGCTCTGGCTCGCCGCCGACCCGACGCGCCCGCGCGCCGGCGGCCGACGCGCGGCGCCGGTGATCGCCGCCTGCGCCGCCGCCGTCGGGATTGCCTTCGCCGTGGCGCTCGCGTTCCCGCGGATCGGCTCCGCCGTCGGGGTCGCCGGGGGCCTGCTCGCCGTCGTGATCCTGGTCCTCGCGCTGCTGCTCGAACACGAGGCGTCCGCGGAAGCGCCGCGCGAGCGGGTCGACCGAACCGCGCGGGAGGCGTTCCGCCCGTGAGCGCCCCCGGGGATACCGTCTTACAGGGGGCGTCCCTGGTCCGAACGGTGCGGCACACGCCGCGCCCGGGTACCGACGAAGGGTCCCTCCCGACTCTATGCGGACGGGTCGTCCGCCGAGGGTGACGCGAGGACAACCCCGGTGTCCGATACCCCGGCCGGGGTCAGACCGCCGAGAGGGCAGGCGCCTACGGTGACGCGGATCGTTACGGCCGGGGCAAACGGGCCCGAGCGCCCGCCTTAAGTGGGAAGGGGCCCCGTGCCCGGCCGAGGCTCCCGTGGACGCTGCGCAGGCCCGCGCGCTCGCCGAGAAGATCCGTCAGGCGGTCGGTACGGCGGTCGTCGGTCGGACCGAGGCGGTCACGACGGTCCTCACGGGGCTCGTCGCCGACGGCCACCTGCTGCTCGAGGACCTCCCCGGTCTCGGCAAGACGCTGCTCGCCCGGTCGTTCGCCCAGGCGGTCGGCCTCGGCTTCCAGCGGATCCAGCTCACCGCCGACCTCCTGCCGCACGACATCACCGGCGGCGAGGTCCTGGACACGACGAAGGGCGAGTTCACGTTCCGGCCCGGGCCCGTCTTCGCGAACGTCCTCCTCGCCGACGAGATCAACCGGGCGCCGCCGAAGGTGCAGTCGGCGCTGCTGGAGGCGATGCAGGAGTACCAGGTGACGAGCGACCGGGCTACGTACGCCCTCCCGCGCCCGTTCCTCGTGCTGGCCACGGAGAACCCGCTCGAGCTGGAGGGGACGTACCCGCTCCCGGAAGCTCAGGTCGACCGCTTCCTCCTCCGGCTCAAGATCGGCTACCCGGAGCGGGAGGAGGAGCAGGCGATCCTGGCGCGACGCCGCGCGCGCAAGGAGGACCGGATCGACGCCCCGCAGGTCGCCGACCTGGCGACGTTCCGGGCGCTGCAGCTCGCGGCAGAAGCGGTGGAGGTTGACGCGTCGATCGCGGCGTACATCGTCGAGCTCGTCCGCGCGACTCGGGAGGACGCGCGCAGCGAGGTCGGTTCCTCGCCCCGCGGCGCCCTGGCCCTGCAGAAGGTCGCCCGGGCGCGCGCGCTCCTGCTCGGCCGGGACTACGTCCTCCCTGACGACGTGAAGGCGCTCGCCGAGCCGGCGCTCGCCCACCGGATCGTCGTCAAGCCCGAGCCGTGGATCCGGGGCGTGCGCGGGGAAGCGATCGTGCGGTCGGCGCTCGAGGGGACCCCGGTCCCGAAGGCGCGCGGCGTTCCGGCCGCCGTGCCGCCGCCGACGGCCGCAAAGCCCTTTTCAACGCCGCCGCGCTCGACGCGCTGATGGCCGAGCCTCCCTGCGTCGTGGTCGCCGACCCGATCGATGCGTCGGCGCTCGCGACGCTGCGCGCCGGCCCGTGCCGCGTCGTCGACGTGAGCCGGGAACCGGCGAAGCTGGGGGAGGCGCTCGCCGACGCGTGGGGGCTCATCGTGCGCAGCCGCACGAAGGTCACCGCCGAGCTGATCGCCCGCGGGCCCCGCCTCCGACTGATCGCCCGCGCCGGAGTCGGACTGGACAGCGTCGACGTCGACGCCGCCCGAGCCCGCGGGATCGAGGTCGTCAACGCCCCGCAGGCGGCGACGACGAGCGTCGCCGAGCTGACCGTCGCCTTCTACCTGCTGCTCTGCCGCGAGCTCCTCCCGGCGATCGGCAGCACCCGCTCCGGCGCGTGGGAGCGGGGGACCCGGGGGCACGAGCTGTCGGGCCGGACCGTGGGGTTCGTCGGGTACGGCCGCATCGCCCGCGAGGTCGCGCGCCGCGTGCACGCGTTCGGCGTCGCCACGCTGGCGTACGACCCGTTCGTCCGGGCGACCGACGACGGCACTCGCTTGGTCGACCTTCCGGGGCTGCTCGCCGGCGCCGACATCGTCAGCGTCCATGCGGCGTTGACCCCAGAGAACCGGCACCTCCTCGACGCGAAGGCGATCGCGACGATGCGTCGGGGCGCCTACCTCGTGAACGTCGCGCGGGGCGCGTTGGTCGACGAGGCGGCCGTCGTGGAGGCGCTGCGCGGCGGCCAGCTGGCGGGCGCCGCCCTGGACGTCTTCGAAGCGGAACCGCCGACCCGTCAGGAGCTGCTCTCCGACCCGCGGGTGATCCCGACGCCGCACCTCGGCGCCTCGACCGAGGAGGCGCAGCGGCGCGCCGGCGCCGACACGGTCGCCGAGGTGCTGCGCGCGCTCCGCGCCGCGACGCCGCCCGGTCGGACGGTCGTCCCGGAGGCCCGATGACGCTCGACCCCGAGACGGCGACGTTCCTGATCGCCGGGCCGGTGCGCATCCACCCGCGCGTGCTCCGGGCGATGTCGACGCCGTCGCTGAACCACCGCGGGGACTACTTTCACGCGATCGTCCAGGAGATCCGGGAGCTGCTGCCCGTCGCCTTCGGCGCGAAAGGTCGTCAGGTCGTGCTCTCCGGAAGCGGCACCGCCGGGTTGGAGGCGATGTACTCGGGCCTGGTCCCGAAGGACGGGCGCACTCTCGTCGTCTCCAACGGCAACTTCGGCGAACGCACCGACGCGATCGTGCGCCGGTACGCTTCGCTCGTCACGACCGTGAAGGCCCCGTGGGGGCAGGGCCTGCCGGTCGAGGAGGTGAAGTCGGCGCTCGCCGCCGGGGACGTCCGCGCCGTCTGCGTCGTCCACAACGAGACGAGCGTCGGCCTGGCGAACGACCTCGCCGCGATCGCGCCCGCCGTCCGGGACTCCGGCGCCCTCTTCCTCGTCGACGGGATCAGCGCCATCGCCGGGATCCCGCTGCCGATCGAGGCGTGGGGGGTCGACGCCGTCGTCGCCGGCAGCCAGAAGGGGCTCGCCGCCCCGGCGGGCCTCGCGATGGTGCACCTCTCCGAGCGCGCGATCGCCGCGCTGCATCCCGGGACGTTCTATCTGGACCTCGCCGCGCACGTCGCCTCGCTCGAGAAGAACGACACGCCATGGACGCCGGCGGTCCCGCTGTTCCTCGCCCTCGCGGAGGCGCTCCGGCTGCTGAAGCAGGAGGGGTTGGAGACGCGGCTCGCGCGGACGCACCGGCTCGCCGAGGCGTCCCGGGCGGCGGTCGCGGCGCTGGGCCTCCAGCTGTTCCCGGATCCCCGGCACGCCTCCGACACGGTGACGGCGATCCGGAACCCGGACGGCCTGGACGACGCGCGGCTCCGCAAGGTGCTGGAGCG
>JASHXN010000077.1 GCA_030043505.1 Thermoplasmata archaeon | reverse complement strand
GCTCGGGCCGGTCCTGAAGACGCCGGGCGTCTTCGACATCCCGCTCGCGGCGAAGGCGCTGCTTGCGCGGCGCGACGTCGACGCGGTCGTCGCGCTCGGCGCGGTGATCGAGGGCGAGACGCAGCACGACGAGGTCGTGATGCAGCAGGCGGCGCGCAAGCTCGCCGACCTGTCGGTCGAGAGCGGGAAGCCCGTCGGGTTGGGGATCTCGGGGCCGGGCGAGACCCGCCTGCAGGCCCAGGACCGGATCGAGAACGCGGCGAACGCGGTGCGGGCCGTCGTCAAGATGCTCGCGCGGCTGCGGGAGCTCGACTAGGCGATCGCGTCGGGGGCCGATCGGAAGCCGTCGGCCCCTACACTCCGAAGCGGCCGCGCAGGTAGTCGAACGCGGTCCGGCCCTTGGCCGTGTGCGGGGTGACCTTCAGCGAGGGAGGCGCCTTCCGACCGTGGCCCGGGTGCGCCAGGACCGCCTCGAGCTCGGCGTGCGTCGCCTCGACCGTCACGTCCGGCTGCGGCGACGCGGCCGGCACGACCGAGACCGCGCCGTCGCGCCCGACGAGGAGCGAGGCCGCCTCCTTCTCGGTCCGGAAGACCCACGTCTGCGGCAGGTACGCTCGCACGATCCCCCCGAGGAAACCGTTCAACCGGGACCGGATCTCCGCCTCGACGCTCTTCGAGAGCTCGGTGAGCCTGTCGGCGATGGAGCCCATGCGGCGGGCGAGCGGACGGGAGAGATGAGAGCTTCGCCGAGGGACCCCGCACAGCGCGGGGGAGCTGCGTCCGCGACGCCATCCTCGCCGGAGAACCGCCGCCCCAGCGGCGTAGCCGGGAGAACCGTTAAGGCCCCGCCCCCCTCGTTGCGGCCGGGGTCGGTCCGGTTGGCCCGGCGCGAGTTCTACGAGGAACTGCCGTCCACGCAGGACCGAGCCGTCGCCCTCGCGCGGGAGGGGGCGCCGGACGGCTGTCGCGTCGTCGCGCGCCGGCAGTCGCGCGGCCGTGGTCGGGGAGACCGAAGCTGGTCGTCGCCCGAGGGGGGCCTGTACCTCTCGATCGTTCTCCGGCCCGCCGGCGAGACGCCGCTGCTCCCGCTCGCGATCGGCGCGGAGCTCGCGACGAGCGTCGCCGAGCGCTACCGGGCTCGTCCCCGGGTGAAGTGGCCGAACGACCTCCTCGTCGTGGACGGCGGTGGCCGGGCCCGCAAGATGGCGGGGATCCTCGTGGATGTCGTCCCCGACTCGGCCGGTGGCCGGTCGGCGGTCGCCGGGATCGGGGTCAACGTCGCGTGGGGGTCCGAACCGCTCCCGGCCGACGTCGCAGCGCACGCCGCTGCGCTGAGCGAGCTCACCGCCGAGCCGACCGGCTTGGACACGCTCGAGGCGGACGTCGCACGGGCCGCCGTAGCCGCCCGGGACCTGATCCTCTCCGAACGCGGGCGGGCGACGGTCGTCGCCCGGTGCCGGGGCCTCCTGTACGGGCGAGGAGACCGGGTCACCGTCGACGGGGTGCCGGCCGGGGTCGTCGCCGATCTCATGCCGGACGGCGCGCTGATGCTCCAGGGACCGGACGGAGCCCGGGCCGTGCTCGCGGGCGACGTGCGGGTGGGGGTCGGCGGATGAGCGAGCGGTTCGACCGGTGGGCCGTCCTGCGGCGCGCCTCTCGGGAGGGCGGGGGCAAGGAGCGGGTCGACCGGCATCGCGCCGCGGGGAAGCTGACCGCCCGAGAACGCCTCGAGGCGTTCTTCGACGCGGGAACGTTCACCGAGATCGACGCCTACGTGGTCCACCGTGTCGACAAGTTCGGGCTCGCCGACCGGCGGGTCCCCGGGGACGGGGTCGTCACCGGTTGGGGGGAGGTCGACGGTCGGCCGGTCTGCGGCTTCGCCCAGGACGCGACGGTGTTCGGGGGCGCGCTCGGCGAGGCCCACGCCGGCAAGATCGTGAAGGTGATGGAGACCGCCCGCAAGGCCGGCGTCCCGATCGTCGGGCTGAACGACTCCGGCGGCGCGCGGATCCAAGAGGGGGTGATGAGCCTCGGCGGCTACGGCGAGGTGTTCTTCCGCAACGTCCTCCTTAGCGGAGTCGTCCCCCAGCTGTCGCTGGTGCTGGGCCCCTGCGCGGGGGGAGCCGTCTACTCGCCCGCGATCACCGACTTCGTCGTGATGGCGAAGCCGGCCGGTCAGATGTTCATCACCGGTCCCGACGTCGTGCGTGCCGTGACCGGCGAGGAGGTCACCATGGACGCCCTCGGCGGCGCGGACGCCCATGCCGGACTCTCCGGCGTGTCCCAGTTCACCGTCGGCTCGGACCGCGAGGCGGTCGCGCTCGCCCGCCGACTGCTCGGCTATCTTCCGCTCAACAACCTCGAGGACCCGCCCGTCGTCGAGGCGGCCCCGCCGCCCGCGTCGGCCGCGGCCGAACTGGTCCGGATCGTCCCCGAGGAGTCGGGCACGCCCTACGACGTGCACGCGGTGATCGACCGCCTCGTCGACGTCGGTTCGTTCCTGGAGGTCCACGCCGCCTGGGCGACGAACATCGTCGTCGGGCTGGCCCGCCTGGACGGCCGGCCGGTCGGCGTCGTGGCGAACAACCCGGCGGTCCTCGCCGGCACGCTCGACATCTACGCCTCGACCAAGGCGGCGCGGTTCGTCCGGTTCTGCGACGCGTTCA
>JASHXN010000076.1 GCA_030043505.1 Thermoplasmata archaeon | reverse complement strand
CCTCGAGAGCCTCGCGGCGCAGGAGCCGCCGTTCGAGATCGTCCTGGTCGACGCGGAGAGCCGGGACCGCACCGTAGCGATCGCCGAGGAGTTCCGGGCCCGGCACCCGGAGCTCCTGCGGATCGTCGTGAAGCCGTGCTCCCGGGGCGGCGGACGGAACCTCGGCGTGCGGGCGGCGCGGGCCGAGTTCGTCGCGTTCATCGACGGCGACTGCGTCGCGGACTCGCGCTGGCTCGCGACCCTTAGGCCGTTCCTCGGCCCGACGACGGTCGTCGCCGGGCGGACGCTGACGATCGGCAAGCCGAAGTACGGCGCCCTCGAGCGCGTCGAGCTGTTCCAGGGCGGCTACGACGTCACGTACCCGTCGTGCAATCTCGTGTACCCGCGGGCGCTCTTCGAGCGGCTCGACGGGTTCGATACGCGGTTCATCACGGCGGAGGACATCGACCTGAACCTGCGCGCGGTCCGGGCCGGGGCGTCGATCCACTACGCCCCCGACGCGCTCGTCTTCCACCACATGCGGGAGACGTTCGTCCGGTTCCTCTACCAGGCGTTCTGGAACGGCTACGGCCGCAAGCAGCTCACCGAGAAGCACGGCAGCCTCTGGGTCCGCTACCGGCTCCGGCGCCTGCTCGCCGGCCAGAAAGGCGCGATCGCCTGGGCCCGGTTGGTGGCGGCGCTCGCGGGCTACGCCACGCGCCTGCTCACCGGCACCCCGCCGGGCCGAGAGCGTCCCGGCTCGGTGACAGGAGATCTCGCCCCGTAGCGGCGGCGCGCGGCGCGCCGGTAGGCCTAGTTCGCCTTCAGGAGGTCGGCGACCTTCGCGACCTCGTCCAGGACCTTCGTGACGTCCGCGCTCTGGTCGACGACCGCGACGAGCAGCGCCTTCTTGCCGCTGCCGACGATGATCGTCTTCGAGTCGTTCCCCTCGACCACGATGCGCTCCGGGGCCGCCCGGTTCAACTCGGTGTTGGCGGTCGCCGCGGCGCCGAGGATCGTCGCGCACATGATCGCGAACGTTTCGGTGTAGACGCCGGCGGGGACGTCCGCGTAGAGGACGAGCCCGTCGCGCGAGACGAGGGCGGTGGCGATGCCCGCTACGCGGGTCTTGAGGTCCTTGATCACGGCGCCAACGTTCCCGGTAGCCATCATCCCCTCGGTACCCCTACAGTTCCTCGACCCGGAAATGGCATTCGCGCTGCCCGGTGCTCGCGCACGCCTCTTCCGTGCATTTGACGCGCTCCCCCTTAAAACGTTCGTAGAACTCGCGGAGGATGCCCCGGAGCCGGTGGCAGGTCGGGATGTCGCTCGGACCGACCTCGATCGACCCCCGGACGACCACGTCGTGGTCGGAGAACTTGACCCCCTCGACCCAGCCGTGCTCCTCGAGCAGGCTCGCGGCGCGCTCGAAGTAGTGGGGGCGGTCCTTCAGCGCCTCCTCGGCCATGTTGCCGCCGATCACGGAGCCTTCCTTGAAGAACAGACCGTGGCAGGCGTGGGACATCACGCCCTCGTAGAGCTCTTTGATCTGCCGCAGCTCCGTCTGGTCGAGCTTGACGTAACGTACCGGCATCGCCGCGGCACCGGGGGAGGGCCTATAAAAAGTCCCCTTACAGAGGGCGGTCGTCCGGCGACGAATCTTCCCCCGACGGCGACGCGGCCGCGATCGGCGAGGCGGACGCCTCCAGCGCGGGTCCGAGGTCGGCGAGGGTCGTCACGCGACCGCCGGTGACGTTCGGCCAGGCCGTCGCCCGGTCGAGGAGGACCGCGCGAAGTCCCGCGCGCTGGGCGGCGCGCGCGTCGCTCCAGTACATCGAGCCGACGTACACCGTGCGGTCCGCCGGGACCCCCAGACGCTCGGCGGCCGACCGGAACGCTGCCTCCGCCGGGAGCACCGGGCCCGGCCCCTCGGCGGTCCCGAGGAGCGCGTCGGTCGGGAAGCCGATGCGGTGGAGCAACCAGCGAGCGCTCTCCCCGGGGAGGTAGCTGAGGGCGGCGACCTTGACCGCTGCGGCGCGGAGGAGCGCGAGCGCCGGCTCGACGTCGGGGAACTTCTCGAGCTCCCCCTTCGGCTGCAGCAACCGGCGGACGACCGCGTCCCGTTCCTCGGGCGGGACGGTCCGTCGAGCGATGGCGCGGAGCGTCTCGGCCAGGTGCGCCTCCAGCGTGGAGCCGTCCGCCGGCGGAGCCTTGCCGGTGAGGCCGTGCCAGCGTCGCCGGTCCCACTCCTTGAGGCCCCGGCGGACCGCGGTCTGCACGTGCCGCTCGCCGAGGCGCGGGCCCTGCGGATGCCATGCCCACTGCCACGCGGCGACCGAGCGGAACGGGACGAGCACGTCGTCGATCGCGAAGACGACCGCCGCGACGGGGCGGCCTGCGGCTTCGGGCGTCACAGGAATCCGACCGGCTTACGCCCGGCCCCGCTTCTGGAGCTCCAGCAGGTCCTCGGTGGAGACCTTCTCGCCCTTCTTCAGGCGGGCGAGGAAATCCTCCTCGCGCGGCGCCTCGGCCGGCGCCCACGCCGCCGGCGCGTGGCCGCCCCGGGCCGCGTACAGGAGCTTCTCGATGTCCCGGACCTCCTCGATCGCCGCGATGTGCTGGCGGTGCGCCTCGTCGGCCGCCGCCTTCACCTCGACCAGCTTCGCCTGGACCTCGTCGGCCCGTCGGCGCAGCTCGTCCCCGGATTCGAAGAGGGTGACCATCGCCTCGTGCGCCCGCTGCGCCTCCTCGGCGAGCTGGCCCACGGCGGCGTGATGCTTCTCCGCCTCGTCCCGGGCCTCGGCGTACGCCTTCAGCGCCTCCTCGATCCCCGGGTCGCGACGGAACTGGTCCTCCTGTTCCCGGATCGCCGCTTCCAGGCGCTTCATCTCCTCGATGAGGCGCTTCTCCGCGTCGCCGGTGAACGCCGTGGTCATGTGACGGAACTCGAGCTCCTTGAGGTCCTTCTTCAGCCGCCAGACCGGGACGGCTCCCTGACGGGGAGGACGGGTCCGGCGCATCTGCTGGATCGTCTCGGAGAGCTGCTGGAACTTCGCGTTCCACTCCTCCCGCAGCCGCTTCGCCTCGCGGACCTGGGCGTTCAGCTCGTCACGGTGGCGCCGATGGTCCTGCGCCTCCGCGCTCTTCGCCCGGATCTCGTCGACGATGTCGGCGCGCGCCTCGGCGAGCGTCCGCGCTTCGGCGTTCAGGCGGTCGCGGTTCGCGCGGAACGCGTCCGCGTGCTCGTTCGACTCGGCGCGACGCCGTTCGAGTTCTTCGGTAGGGTCGGGCAATCAGCCACCGTGCCGCCGCCGCGGCGGTCCGGTCCGTTCCGGCGGGGTTCGGTTCGACCAACCCTCGCGATATAAAGGCACCGGACGCCGCCGCCGCGGCGCGGGCCGCGCGTTCCGCTCCGAGCGCACGCTAATATGCCGGACCCCGGGTCGGAACGCACCGTGGAGGAAGTCGGCCGCATCTTCGGCGATGTCGGCCTCGGGCAGTTCCACCTCCAGCTGTCGCGCCCGGTGGAGCGGGGCGACTACGTGGCGGTCGACGACGAGCAGCACGGCAAGGTCCTCTGCCAGCTGGACGACCTGAAGCGGACGAGCGACTTCGACGTCGACCGCGCGGGGACGCTGGAAGCCCGGGACGACGCGGCGATCCACCAGAACCTCCTCGGCGTGGCCCGGGTCGTCGGCTACCGGGACGCCCAGGGGATCGTGAAGTGCCCGACGATCCCGTTCCGCCCCGGCGCGCGGGTCTACCGCGCCGAGGAGCCGCTGATCGCCGAGGTGCTCGGCCTCAAGCACCGTCCCAGCACCGGCGCCTACGTCGGCCTGCTGCGCAACCACAACCTGCGGGTCGAGCTGGACATCAACCAGCTCGTCCAGCGCCACGTCAGCGTCCTCGCGAAGACCGGCGGCGGGAAGAGCTACCTCCTCGGCGTGCTGATCGAAGAGCTCCTCCGCCACAAGGTCACGTGCGTGATCATCGACCCGCACGGCGAGTACGGTTCGATCCGCCATCCCGCCGAGAAGTCCGCCGCGACCGGCCGGTTCGGGGTCGAGGTGCAGGGGTTCGCCCGCCAGGTGCAGGAGTACTCCCCGGACGTCTCGCTGAACCCGTCCGCGAAGCCGCTCACTTTCTCGCTACGGCACACCGACCCGCGCGACCTGCTCGTCTTCATGGGCCTGACGAACGTGAAGAGCTACCTCGGACCCCTCAAGCAGATGCTGGAGGCGGCCGGGGCGCAGAACCCGGACTACAGCGTCCACGACCTCGTCCGCGTCGCCGAGCTGACCGAGGGGGCGGCCGCCGAAACGCTGCACGAGCGGCTCGAGTACGTCGAGCAGACGAAGCTTCTCGGGCCGGTCGGGACGAGCCTCAACGACCTGGTCCAGAAGGGCCAGGCGACGCTGATCAACCTCCGCGGGATCGCCCCGGACGTCCAGGAGCTCGTCGTCGCCCGGATCGCCTCGACCCTCTTCGAGAACCGGAAGAAGGAGAAGGTCCCGCCGCTGTTCCTCGTCATCGAGGAGGCGCACAACTTCGCGCCGCAGCAGGGGACGGCGACGTGCTCGAGGATCCTCAAGAACATCGCCAGCGAGGGACGGAAGTTCGGCCTCGGGCTCTGCGCCGTCACGCAGCGGGCCGCCCGCATCGACAAGAGCGTCCTCTCGCAGTGCAACACGCAGCTGATCCTGCAGGTCACGAACCCGCTCGACCTCAAGGCGATCGCCTCGTCGATCGAGGGCCTGACCGACGGGATGACCCAGATGATCCAGTCGCTGCCGGTCGGCACCGCCCTCGTGACGGGCGGCGGCTACCACACCCCGCTCTTCTGCGAGGTCCGCCCGCGGGCGAGCCGGCACGGCGGCGAGAGCGTCCAGGTCGTCGCGGCGTAGCGCCGCGCCGCCGGCTCAGGCGGCGCGTCCGCCGCCCGCGAGCAGGAACTGGGTGAGCAGGCGGACGCCGAACGCGGTCGCCCCCATGTTCTGGTACGCCGGCTGGAACTTGCGCGTCGTGATCGTCGTGTAGGCGGGGCCCGCGATGTCGAGGTGGGCCCACCGGCGGCCGCCGGTGAACGTCTCGAGGAACGCGGAGGCCGTCAGCACGCCGGCGAGCGGGATCTCGATCGAGTTCCGCACGTCCCCGGCGTCCGCCCGGACGAGCTCGCGGTGGTAGTCGGTGAGCGGAAGGCGCCAGAGCGGCTCGCCGGAGACGCCGGACGCCGCGAGGAGCTCGCGCGCGAGCCGGTCGTCGGTGCTGATCACGGCGGCCGTGTCGTCGCCGAGCGCGACCACCTCCGCACCGGTGAGCGTGGCGATGTCGACCAGGACGTCCGGCTGGTACGTGGCGACGGCGTACCCCAGCCCGTCGGAGAGGACGACGCGGCCCTCCGCGTCCGTGTTCAGGATCTCGATCGTCTTGCCGTTGAACGTCCGCACCAGGTCCCCCGGCCGATAGGCGGTGCCGCTGGGGAGGTTCTCGGCGCAGCAGAGGATCCCCACGACCCGGGGCGCCACCTTCAACTGGGCGGCGGCCCGCAGGGTCCCGAGCACCGCGACGGCGCCGGACTTGTCGAACTTCATGTTCGCCATCGCCGGCGCCGGCTTGATGGAGATCCCGCCCGAGTCGAACGTGATCCCTTTGCCGACCAAGGCGACGGTATGCCCCTTTCCGGCGCCGGAGCGGCCGGGGTACTCGACCACGATCATCCGGGGCGGGTGCGACGAGCCTCCGCCGACGGCGAGCAGGCCCCCGCACCCCATCTTCGCCAGCGCCGCCTCGTCGAAGACGGTCACTTTCAGCCCCAGCTCCGTGCCGAGGCGGCGCGCCTCCTCCGCGAGCCGCTCCGGGCTCCCCGCGTTCGCCGGGAGGTTGGCGATCTCCCGGGTCCACACGACGGTCTCGGCGAGGGTCCGCTGCTGCTCGAGGGCGCGCTGCAACGCCGCGGCGCGAGGGTTGGGCAAGCCGCCCGCGAAGATCGTCGCCTGCTCCACTCCGGCGTCGACGCTCGACTTGTACTCGACGAACTCGTAGGAACCGAGGACCGCCCCGTCCACGAGCGCCCGCACGGCGGTCGGGGCGTCGACGCCCCGGCCGACGAACGACGTGAGCACGTAGCCGACGGTCGGCGCCGCCTTCCCCTTGAGCCCCTTGACGACCTCGGCGGCGGCCCGTCGGGCCGCGTCCGCCGTGTACTTCTCCTTCGGCCCGAGCCCGACGAGCAGGAGCCGTCCCCCGTCGGAGGTCCGGTGGAAGACCGTCAGCTCCCGGCGCTTGCCGCGGAACTCCCGACGGGCCCACGCGGCGCCGAGCGCGCCGCCGGTGGCGGCGTCCGCCGCCGCGAGCGCCTTCGGGAACGGCTCGTCGCCGTCCCCCCGTTCAAAGATCCCGCGGGCGACGACCGCCGGGGCGGCCGTCAGGCCGTCCCGCGGGTCGAGGCCGACCCGCAGCGCGAGCGGGCCCTTAGAAGGACGGTCGGATCTTTTGCCGGTCGATGCGGATTCCGGCGGGCGTGATGGCAACGAGGTTCTTGGCGATGCCTGCGACATCGCCGCCGGTATCCTTTGCGACGTTCTTGAGGTCGATGCTCATCCGCTTCATGGCGATCTGGTCGTTCGCGATCGACGTGTAGTCGACCACGACGATGTCGCCCTGGTAGGCGAACTTCGAGACCGTGTGCAGGTCTTCGAACCGGAGCAGCTCGGCGAGACGGACCGAGCCGTGCACGCCGGCCAGGCTCGACGCCTCGTCCTCGAACTGCATTGCGCCGAGGTCCAAGAAGGACCCTTCTTCCAACGTCTCGGTGCCGTGGTGTCGCCGGAGGATGCCGCTCTTCTTCATCATGGGGAGGACCTCACCGCTGGGCGTTCCGACGGCGGGTTCGTTTCTTAAGACTATCGTTCGAGAGGGGCGACCGGCGCGGGCGACTCCGGGTCCGGGTCGGCCGGCAGGCTCGCCTCGGGGAACCGCAGGCAGAACGTGACGCGGTAGACGTCCTGGCCGTTCTTCCGGCCCACCAGGCTCGCCGACTCGACGATCTTGGCCCCGAACCGCTGCTTCGCCAGCTTCGCCACGGCGCGCGCGGCGAGCGTGTCGGTGAAGTAGACGTCCCACCCCTCGGGCAGCTCCTCCGTCCAGGCGACGGCGCTCCTCCACTCGCCGCGGGTCTCGCGCTTGACGTCCTGCCACAGCGCCGCCAGGCGGCGCCGCAGCTCCTTCGGCCGCCGGGTCCGCGGCGACGGCTGCCCGCGGAGCTGCAGCCGCGCGGTGTAGTAGTGGCCCGTCCGGCGGCCGCACTCCGTGCACGTGCGGGCGATGACCCGCACGGCGAGCTGGACCGTGGCGGTTCGTTCCGTGCCGCGGAAGCGGACGTGCGCGGTGCCGGTCAGCTCGCGGAGGCTGGGGCTCCGGGCGCGCTCCTCCCATCGGAGGGTCCGGATCCCCGCCTCCGGGTGCACGTCCAGGAACGGCGTCAGGTCCTCCGAGGAGAGAACGGTCGGCGAGCCGGCGCCGCTCCAGCGGCCGTGCGACCACCGCGAGCCGCACTGCGGGCAGAGGACGACCTCGACCTGCTTCGGGGCCCGGAGCAGCTCCGTCCGGTCCGCCGCGCAGGCGGCGCAGACCCCGTCGGTCAGCTCGATGCCGGTGCGGCCGCAGAGGACGCAGAACTCACCGGTCGGCATCGGTCCTCCCCTCAGCCGAGCAGGGCGAAGATCTCGGCGTGCGGCACCCCGCCGAGCTCGGTCGTCGCCTGCGCGACCACGTGGCCGTGCTCCGCCGCGATCTTGAGCACCCGCGGGCCGAGCAGGTTCGCGACGGTCGCCCGCTCGAGCGCCCAGAGGAGCTCCTCGACGGAGACCTCGCGTTCGCCGTAGAAGTCGCCGGAGACCTTCACCGTGCGGCCGTTCGACCCGACCGGAAGCTCCCGGCCGAGGAGGTCGGCGTCGCACGCGGCGACGACGAACTCGGCCCGGACCCGGTGGATCCGCATCACGATCCCGCCGCGCTCCACGGAACGTCCCTCCCGTCCGGTCGAGGCCGGCCGTCGGATAAAACCCCCTCCGGGACGGCCGGAGAGCTCAGAATCGGGTCAACTGGAAACGGTCCGTGCGGGGTTCGATGACCTCGCCCTGGTTCCGCAGCGTCTGCAGGATCGCCTCGGCGCGCCCGGCCGCCACGTCGTGGCGGGCCATCGCTTCGAGGTACTCCGGCAGCGAGAACTGCCCGCCCGGGGCGCCCTGGAGCTCGCGCATCGTCGAGCGGGCGAGTTCGAACTGCTCCCGCTGGCTGTGGCTGACGCCG
Organism: Thermoplasmata archaeon; assembly: GCA_030043505.1. Next base: position 1,566 of record JASHXN010000076.1, on the reverse strand, counting down.
GTCTGCGTGATGTCGATGTCGATCCGGCCCTCCGGCGTCATCGCGACCCGGCGCAGGTAGCTGTCCATGATCCGTACCGCGCGCTGGGCGTCTTCGGGGCGGACGATGTCGCTCAGGCGAGCCCGGGCCGCCGCCTCGCTGAGCCGGACGAGCGCCTCCAGCTGCCGGGCGGTGATCGGCACGGGAGCGTCCGGCTCTTCGCCCTGGCGCCGGACCCGCACGTAGTAGTCCTCCAGGACGGCGAGCGCTTCGTCCAGGAGGCGGGGGCGGACCTGCCGGGCGTAGGCGACGTACTTCTTCAGCAGCTCCGGGGAGAACGGCGGCGCCTCCCCTTCCGTCCGCTCGCCGCCGGGGAGGCCGACGTCGCGGTGGGAGGCGAGGATCTTGTTCGCGAGGCGGCGGTCCCGCTCCTGGTTGGGGACGTCCCGGATCGAGAAGATCACGTCGAACCGCGACAGCAGCGTCGGGGGGAGGTCGATCTGCTCCGAGATCCCCCGCTCGTTCGTGAACCGGCCGAGCTTCGGGTTCGCCGCCGCCAGCACCGGGCACCGGGCGTTGAGGGTCGAGGTGATCCCGGCCTTCGCGATCGAGACGGTCTGCTGCTCGAGCGCTTCGTGCATCGCCGAGCGGTCCTCCGCGCTCATCTTGTCGAGCTCGTCGATCACCGCCATGCCGCCGTCGGCGAGGACGAGCATGCCGGCCTCCAGCATCCAGCGGCCACCGGCGAAGTCGTCCTTCACCGCCGCGGCGGTGAGGCCGGCGGCGGTCGTCCCCTTGCCGCTCGTGTAGATCCCGCGCGGGGCGACCTGGCTGACGTACCGCAGCAGCTGGCTCTTCGCCACCCCGGGGTCGCCGACCAGGAGGACGTGGATGTCGCCGCGGACGCGGACGCCGTCGGCGTGGGTCTTGACGACCCCGCCGAACAGCTGCAGCGCGACCGCCTCCTTCTCCTCCTCCATCCCCTTGATCGTCGGGGCGAGCGAGAAGACGATCTTGTCGACGACCGTCGGGTCGTTGCGGAACTGCTCGATGACGGCGACGTCCTCCGGCGAGATCTCGATCTCGGTGTACTCGAGGCTCTTGGACTCGAAGGAGTTGGCGAGGACCATCACGTCGAACGTCGTGTTGCGCACGACGCCGCCGCGCCCCGCGCTGGCGCGCTGGAAGCTCTTCAGCACCCCGTTGAGGACGATGCGGTTCCCGGGGAGGACCTTGCCGGCGAGGTCCTCGACCAGGAGGACGCTGAGCCCTTGCGGGTGGGCGCCGTGCTTGAGCGTCTCGGGGCGCTCCTGGACCTCGATCCGCTGGGCGTCGACGTACGTCGACTCCTCGGCGAGGAGACGGAAGCGGGTCCGGCCCTGTGTCTTGCCGCACTCCGGGCACTCGAGCGGTTCGCGGAAGACGAGCGACGCCTCGTCCTGCGGCTCGTGGAACTTCGTCCGGCAGGCGACGCACTCGAAGACGGCGTCGCGGATCTGGGGCCGGACCTCGCTGACCCGACGGACGATCCCGTCGATGGCGAGCAGACGGTTCAGGTCCCCCTCGCGGATGTCGCGCACGAGCCGG
>JASHXN010000075.1 GCA_030043505.1 Thermoplasmata archaeon | reverse complement strand
CGTCGCCGCCCCGAACGGCGACGCCCGGTTCGCGCTCGAGGTCCTCACGAACGCGGCCCGGCTCGCCGACGACGACGCCAAGGGTGCGATCACCGCCGAAGAGGTCCGCCGGGCGAAGGGGTCGATCCTGCCGACCGTCTCCGAGAGCCACCTCGAGGAGCTTTCGACGAACCAGCTGGGCGTCCTCCTCGCGCTCGCGCGCACCCTCAAAGGGAAGGGGGCGAACGCCCCGAGCCAGAAGGTCCGCAGCACGCACGCCGCGCTGCTGGAGGGCCTCGGCGCCCGCGCGATGAGCCGGACCACGTTCTGGCGGACGCTCAAGGAGCTCGAACGGGACGGTCTGGTCACCCTCGAGGCCGGCGACTCCGGCGAGTCGAGCCAGATCGGGATGGACGAACTCCCGGCGAGCCTTCTCGCGACCCTGCTGGAAGAGCGCCTAGGCCGGGGCCGCCGGCCCGCGTAGCCCGGCCCCTGCTGCGCGCCTACCCGGCCCCGCTCGCGATGAAGTCGATCTGCACGGAGAGGGTCCCTTGCCGGACGTCAAGGCGGGAGACGGACCTCACGGCCACATACCCGGCCGGCGCCCCGACCTTGTAGGCGTGGTTGCCCACGGCGAGCTCGAGGACGATGCCGCTACCGGTCGTCGTGGTCACTAGCCCCTGGACCGTCACGGACCAGCTCGTGCCCGCGGGGAGGCCGACCTCGGTGATCACGACCGGGCTCAGCTCCGAGAAATGCACCGAGAGGGTTCGGCTCCGGGCCAGGTCGAACGTTCCGGCGGCCGGGAGAGCCGACGCCCCCGCGCGCAGCGAAGCGGTCGCCTGAGGGACGGGAACGACCTCGTAGGCGTAGGTCGACGGGGTCAGCCCGGCGAAGGAGAGCGAGCGACCGGCCGTACACTGGGTCCACGTCTCGACCGCGACACACCAGCTGTGCCCCGACGTGAGCCCGGTTTCCTTGAACTTCAGCGTCGCGCTCGCGCCCCGAGCGAACGTGACCTGCGCCTGGGCGCCGGCCGTGCTCACGTCCAGCGTGCCGGTCGGGAACGCGCCCTCGACGTGGTAGCCCGCGGGACTGCGCACCACGTAGGTCTGGGTTCCCGGGGCGGACGCCAGCGTCAGGGTTGAGGAGGCGGAGCTGGAGGAGACGTGGCCGAGGTCGACCGACCAATGCGACCCCGACGGGAGCCCCGCGGCGGTGAAGGTGACCGGGACGCTGCTGACGGACCCGTTCGCGAAGATGGCGACGCCGATGGTGCCGCCCTCTGAGTCGCTCGTCGTGAAGGAGAACGTGTTCGTCCACTGGTACCCGATCTCGCCGGTCAGGCCGCCCTCGAGGGCCCACGTGTACTCGCTGACGAACGCGAGCGACGCGTTCTCGACCGGCAGGTCTCCCCCGGTGGACTCGACCCCGAGGTACTCCAACGCGCCGGCAGGCAGGGTGAGGGTGACATTCTGCGTAGGCTGGCTGGCGAGCTTCGTCTCGAGGACGGACGCGTAGCTGAACGAGACGTTCGAAGCGCCCGAGATCCCGTAGACGGCGAGACTGACCGTGTTGGACCAGCCGCCGTACGTCAGCCCGATCGTGTACACCCCGCTGCTCAGGTTGCCTTCCGCGATCCCCTCGAAGCCGTCGGCGGCGGCGATCGTCATGCCCGCGGGAAGCGTGGGCAGCGTGTAGTTCGACCCGTAGCCGCCGATCGACCACACGTAGAGGACCTGCGAAACGTACGACGGCACGAAGAACTGGAGCGGGAAGGTGAGGGCCCAGCCCATCGTCGTCTCGCTGTAGCTCGCGAGCAAGGTGACGGACGGGCTCGTCGGGAGCGAGAGGTTCGCGTCGACCGCGGCCGCTACGATCCCGGAGTCGAGGGCGATCGTGGTGAACGCGAGGTCGTTGCTCGACTGCCGCCCGATGAGGCCGGTCTCCCCGAACCGCAACGCGGGGGTCTCGGCGTCGACCTGGAGCAGCGAGGCGTTCGTGACCGGCCAGGTCCCGCCGGTCGACTCGATGCCGACGTACGTCGACCCGCCGGCGGGCAGCGTCAGGTTGACCGTCTGCTGGTGCAGCTTATGCTGGTTCAGCTGCGAGAGGGAACGGAACTGAAGGGTCGTACCGGGACCGAAGGCGTAGACGACGATCGTGACGGTGTTGACCCAGCCCTCGTACGACAGGTTCGTCGTGTAGCTCCCTCGGCTGAGGTTTCCGATCGCCATCCCCTCGAAGCCGATGGAGGCCGCCACGTGCATGCCGGCCGGCAGCGTCGGCGGGGTGAACGGAGTGAAGTTCCCTCCGATCGACCAAGCGTAGAGGATCTCCGCACCTCGGGCGGGCACCGTGAAGACGAGCGGGACGTTGATGCCCCAGCCCCAAGGAGTGGCGCTGTAGTTCGCGAGGACCGTCCCCGAAAGGTTCTGCTGGGCCGGCTCGACGGCCACGGGAGGGGCACTCGGCGCCGGCGCGGTCGGCCGCGCGCTCGCCCACCCGGAGACGACCACCAGAACGACGGCGACGATTACCCCGATCCAGACCGCGGGGGAGTACGGCAGTTCCCGACGGCCGAACGACCGCGCCATCCGACCAACCGGGGAGGGCCTCGCGCTACATACCCTTGGCGGCCGAGGGCGTTGCGACGCGGTCCAGCGCCATGCAGGCAGGTTTCGCACCTTGCCGCCGAACTCGAGCGGCCGGCGTCCGAGGCCTCGGCGTGCCGGGGCCCGCCAGAGCGGCGGCCCGCGGAAAGCCTAAAGCGACCGCCCCTGTCC
>JASHXN010000074.1 GCA_030043505.1 Thermoplasmata archaeon | reverse complement strand
CCCGTCGCCGCCCGCCTCGCGCCGGGCCGCCGCGCGCTCCGCCGCGGCGACACGCTCCGGCCCGCGACGGCGCGGGAGCTTCCGCGTCTCGAGGGGATGCACCGCGCGGCCTGCCGGGGCCGGCTCGGCTTCTCGGTGCGGCCCGAGCACCACCTGGCGGTCGAGCAAGCGTGCGGCTTTCTCGACCTTCCCGCGTGGCTCGTCTTCCGGCGATCCGGTCGGTGGGCAGGGTACGTGCACCTCGTGCGCGGCCCGACCCACGCCCGGCTGGGCGAGCTCGTCGCCTCCGGGCGGGACCGGATCGCGCTGCTCGACGCCGTAGAGCGCACCGTGCGCCGCGGGGCGATCGTCGTCAACAACTCGGTAGCGCTCGACCTCCGCGCGGAGCTCCTGCGCCGCGGCTACCTGGTGCGTCGCGGCGCCGACTGGCGCACGCTGATGGCGAAGCCGTTGCTCACCTCGATGTCTCCGGCCGCGGTCCGCCGCGAGCTGGGCGTCGACGACCGGTCGTTCGTCGTGATGGACGCGGACCGGTTCTAAGGGGCGCTCGGCCCTCCGCGCTTCGGCGCCGGCGCGGGCCGTTCCGGATACGGCAGCGGCAACGAGCCGTCCGCGAACCGGCGGAGCGTGTCGGCGAGGAGCTCGACCTCGATCGGGTGGAGCCGGAGGCGCAGAGACGCCGGCGTGTCGTCCGCGCGGACCTCCACTTCCGCTTGGGCGATCGTCGGGCCCCGGTCGACCTCCGCGGTGACGAGGTGGACGGTGGCCCCCGTCCGCCGCTCGCCCGCGGCGAGCACCGCGCGGTGGACCCGCTCGCCGTACATCCCGGGCCCGCCGTGCTTCGGGAGGAGCGCGGGATGGAGGTTCACCGCGCGGCCCCGCCAACTCGCCGCCCACGCGGGCGGGAGGATCGTGAGGAAGCCGGCGAGGACGACCAGCTCCACGCCCCGCGCGCGGAGCTCGTTCGTGAGGCGTTGCGCCCACGCTTCGGGCGGGGTCCCGCGGCTCGGCAGGACGAGCGTCGCGAGCCCGCGGCGGCGTGCCTTCTCGATCGCCGGGGCGTGCGGCCGGTCCGCGACGACGAGGGCGACCTGGACCGGCAGGTGTCCGCCGCTCGCCCGCTCGGCGATCGCGTCGAGCGTCGTCCCTTCCCCGGAGACGAGGACCCCGATCGGGAGCAGCCGGGTCACGGAACGGCGAGGCGACCCCGGGCAAAAGACGCTGGCGGCGCGCTACAGCATCACCCGGAGGTTCAGTTTCTCGGTGAGCTCCTTGTAGCGGTTGCGGATCGTCACTTCGGTGACGCCCGCGACCTCGGCGACCTCGCGTTGCGTGCGCCGCTCGCCGCTCTGCACCGTCGAGATGTAGATCGCCGCCGCCGCGACGCCCGTCGGTCCGCGACCGCTCGTCAGCTCCCGCTCGGTCGCCTGCTTCAGGATCTCGTTGGCCCGCGATTGGATCTCGCCCTTGAGCTTCAACTCGCTGCAGAACCGCTGGATGTAATCTTGCGGCCGGGTCGGCAGCAGGCGCAACCGGAGCTCGCGGGTCATGAACCGGTACGTGCGGCCGATCTCCTTGCGGCCGATGCGGGACTTGGAGGCGATCTCGTCGAGCGTCCGCGGGACGTTGCACTGACGGCAGCTGCCGTAGAGCGACGCCGCGACGACCCCTTCGATCGACCGGCCCCGGATGAGATTCTTCGTCACCGCCTTGCGGTAGATCATCGCGGCCGTCTCGCGAACGTTCCGCGGCAGCGCCATCCCGGAGGCGATCCGGTCGAGCTCCGCGAGCGCGAAGGCGAGGTTCCGCTCGGTCGCGTTGGAGACGCGGATCCGGCGCTGCCACTTGCGCAGGCGGTACAGCTGCGCCCGGTTGCGCGTCGGGATCGACTTGCCGAACGGGTCGCGGTTCTTCCAGCCGATCTCCGTCGACAGCCCCTTGTCGTGGATCGTGAGCGTCGTCGGCGCGCCGGTGCGGGCACGCTTGTCCCCCTGCTCGGCGTCGAACGCGCGCCACTCGGGCCCCTGGTCGATCATCGACTCCTCCAGGACCAGCCCGCACTCGTCGCAGACGAGCTCGCCGCGTTCGTAGTCGCGCGTCAGGTGCGTCGAGCCGCAGCTCGTGCACCGGGTGGAGGTGCCGACGTCTCCCGGCTTTGCCCCGCCGCTCTTCTCCTCAGGCTCCGGAGGTGGGCTGGCGGTGTCCGAGGCCCCCGAACTCGCCTTCATGCCGCGACGACCTCCGCGCCCAGGAGCGCCGCCGCGTCGATCGGCGACGGGGCCCGTCGTGGCCGGACCAACAGGTACGGTCGGGCGACCGGGCCGAAGACCCGGACGACGCGGCCCTCCAAACGACCCCGACCGTCCCGTACGGTGGCGCCTTCGGAGAGGTTCGCCGCGGAGGCCGCCCGCACCGTCACGAAACCGGTCGGCGTGAACGCGACCACTACCCCGGCGCTGCGAGGTTCACTTCGGAGAGGGGTCCGCGACAAGTAATATAAACGATTTTCGAAGGATATTAGAAGATTTCGCTGGTGCGTCGCGCCCCTGTCCGTCAGTCGCGGTGGCGGGAGCGTAGCCGTCGCGCCGGCCCCTGCGGGGTCGGAAGCACGCTCTCCTTGGAGTCGTCGCCGCCGCCGAGGTCGGGCGGCACGTAGGCGGAGGCGATCGCGATGCGGGTCGGCCGCGGAGCCTTCGGGCCCGCTCCGTCCGACAGCGCGTCGGGCCCCGGGGCGGGCGGCGCGCCGGCCCCCTCGTCGGGGACGGGCTCGAGCGGCGGAACGATCGGCATCGGGAGGCGCGAGGCGGCGGGTCGGTTGGAACCGGCCGTAGCTACGGCCGGACGGACCGGAGCCGCCACGGCGGGAGCGCGCGAGATCGGAGGCTCGGGCTCTTCGTCCTCCATCGCCTCCTCGTCGTCCTCCTCCGTCTCCTCGTCCGGCTCTTCCTCCTCGTGTTCGGGACCGGGCTCCTCGGGCTCCTCTCCTTCGCCGGACGTCTCGGTGTCGAGCGCCGGGCCCGCGGCGGCGAGTTGCTTCTCTTTCGAGAGCCGGGCGACCTCCGCCCAGAGCGCCTCGACCTCCTCCTCGGGCGACGCGTACCGACGATCTTCGCTCAACGCCTGGCGCACCTGGGAGATGAGGCGCACCGCGTCGGTGGCGCCGTGCGCGCGCGTCTTGATCCGGTGCAGGCGGCGGGCGAGGTTCCGCGCCTCGCTCAGGATCTCGTCCTCGTCGGCGCCGGACATCGCCGCCACCGGCGGCGCCCGCGGGATGCGCGCGACCGCCTTCCGCGCGGCGACGAGCCGCTCGGCGCTGGCACCGAGGGCGGGGTCCTGCAACGAGCGGATGAGGTGCGAGAACGCGCCGACGGCTTCGCGGACGTCCTCCCCGCGGTCGCGCGCGCGACGGATCGACAGCCCTAGCGCCTGGGCCTCCTGAGCGATGAACTTCGGGAGCGCGTCGTTGAGCACGGCGAGGGCGAACGACGCGCCCGCCGCGGCCTTCTCCAGCGACGCCGGGGTCAGCGGCTCGCCGAGCAGCTGCGCCCGCGGGTTTCCCACGCGGGCGTCGATGCGCGCGAGGTCGAGGCCGACGGTGTCGGCGACCCCGCGCAGGCCATCGACCCGCTGGAGCAGCTCGCGCAGCCACCCCCAGTCCTGGTCGGCGCGGGCGAGCAGCATCTCGGCGCGCTTGACGAGCGTCTCCGCGCCCGCCACGTCCCCCGCGCGGGTCAGTTGGTCGAGCTCGTTCTCGAGCTGAGCCGTCGGGATCGGCAGCCCCTCGACCTGGTACTTCCCGGCCCGGTCGACCACCGCGGCGAGGCGGCGACGCAGTTCCGGGAACGGGGACGGCTTGCGAGGCATCCACTAGCTCCGGGACGTAGGAACAGCGAGAGCTCGCATAAGGCGCGTGAGGGCCGCGTCGGCTTCCGCGAAGCGGCGGGCGCGGAGCAGCTCCGTCGCCTCATGAATCTGCCGCGCCGCGCTGAGCGCTTCCTCGCTCTCGGCCGGGAGCGCCCGGACCCGGGCCGCGAGCCCGCGGGCCTTCTTCAACAGCATCGCTACCGCCTCCGCGTCGGGGACCGCCGGCTCGGGGGCGGGCAGGGCCGGAGCGACCGGGGCCTCCGCGGCGGCCGCCACCGCTTCGGGAGGGGCCGGCTCCGGGGGCGCGACCTCGGGGAGGGGGGCGGGAGCGGGGGCGGGCCGCGGGATCCG
>JASHXN010000008.1 GCA_030043505.1 Thermoplasmata archaeon | reverse complement strand
GAGGTCAAAAGGCGTGCGGTGTAGCCGGGACCCAGGACCTTCACGCCGGGGATCTCGGCGCTCCCGGTCGTCACGGTCGCGGGAGCGAGGTCCGCGACGGCCGCCGCGATCAGCTGCCGCGCGTCCGCCGCGAGCCGCTCGGCCGCGTAGCGCTCTCCGACCGGATTGATCCCGCCGTCGACCTCGTGCACGACGTGGTTGTCGGTCGTCATCACCTCCGCGACGTCGACGAGCTGCTCCATCGCGGCGACGATCGGGGCGCGCGCCCCGACGAGGAGATTGTTCCCGTCGATCAACAGGTAGCCCGTGCTCGTGCCCCCGGCGCGGAGGACCATCGCCCGGAGACCGGCCGGGCCGATGCCGTCCTGCCCGATCGAGTAGCCTCCGCGGGCCGCGAAGCCGACCTCGAGCGGGCCGTCCCGGGCCGCGGCCGCGGCGGCGGCGACCGCCGCCCGCGCGTCCGACAGCAGCCGCTCCGCCGCCGGACTCCCGTAGGATATGTCCCCTTCGCCCTCGACGTACGAATTGTGCGCGTCGACGAGGAGCGGCCGCGGCCCGCCCACGGCCGCCAGTTCGCGCACGATCCGGTCGGCGACCGAGAAGGCGATGTCGTCGGTCGGCGCCGGCGCCTGGCTGACGACGACGAGCGCGACGTCGCCCAGGAGTTGCGCCCGGGCGGTCGACCCGGCGTGCGGCGCCACGAGCGGGCTGATCCGGGCGGTCCGGGACGGTGTCAAGGTCGGAAGGAGCGCGCGCGCGGCCGCTCCCACCCGCTCGACCTCGGCGCCGCTCGGGAGGTCGAGGTCGTGATCGCTGGGGGTGTGCGGGACCAGGACGACGCCCGCCGCCGGACCCAGGTACTCCTCCATCTTGCGGGGAAGGTCGCTGGCGCCCAACGCGGCGAACGGGCCCGGGTGCACCGTTGGCAGCACGACGGTCCCGGACGGCCGCCCGGTCCGGCGGAAGCCGAGCAGGTCGACCCGGAGGTCCGCCTCCACCGTCGAGCGAAGGAAGAACGCTTCGAGCGCCTTCGTCGCCTCGTCCTTCCGCGAGCCGACATGGTCGAGCAGCGGGCGGATCAGCGAGACGCCGGAGCTGTGGAACTCGCGCCGGATCGGGCGGTCGGCGGCCCGGAGGACCACGACGGCGCAGACGAACGCGAAGAGGAAGTCGGCGAGGACGCTGACGAGCGACGGGAGCGTCCACCGGGTGATCGCGTAGAAGCCCACGAGCGAGAGCACCGGCTGGACGAGGGCGACGGGGAGCGTGCGCGTATGGCTCGGCTGCGACACCCCGAAGAGCGTCAGTTGCCGGAACCAGAAGACCGGGGCGAGCAGGAACGGCCCCAGGAAGACGACCGGCGGCACGACCGAGGGCCACACGACCAGGGCTCCCCGCCACACCGCCGCCAACGGAAGCTCGAGCAGGAGACCCGAGAAAGCCAGGAGCACGCTGCGATGGAACTCGAACCGTCCCCCGACGGCCGCCGCGAGGGGCGTGGTGACGCCGGCGGCGATTAGGGCCGGCACGAGGACAGCCAGGAAGCCGGTCGTGTAGCCGGCCCGGTTCGGGGGCGGCCACAGGAGGATTGCGACCGCGAGCGATGCGACGACGATGGCGACGCCGCTGATCGCCGGGGACGGGGCGCGGAAGAGGACCGCGGAGCGGTGGCGGGTCGGGGTCGCTCCGGCCGGCGGCGGAGGATTACTTGCGTCGGGCATGCTGGACCGCCCCCACGATCGCCCGGAACCCCTCGCCCAGGCCTTCCTCTTCCGTCACCGTGCCGGTCACCAGGATGTCGGCGCCGGCGCCGAGCAGCCGCTGCGCATCTCCCCCGGTACGGATCCCGCCCCCCACGATCAACGGCACGTGGATCGTACGGCGAACCTCCGCCACGATACCCTCGGGAACCGGCTCGGGCGCGCCGGAGCCTGCCTCCAGGTACACGAGCCGCATGCCGAGCATCTCCGCGGCGAGCGCATAGCCTGCCGCGGCGGGGGGATCGTTGCGCGGCACCGCGTCGACCTCTCCGACCTCCCCGACGCGCATCCCCGGGGCGATCACCAGGTACCCCATCGGGATCGCCTCGAGGCCGAGCGCGCGGACCAGCGGGGCGGCGCGGGAGTGGGCCCGGATCACGAGGTCGAGGCGACGGGAGTTCAGGAGGCTCATGAACAGGACGGCGTCGGCCTCGGGGGAGAGCGAGCCCGGGCCTTCCGGGAAGATGATCGTCGGCACGTCGACCCGCTCTCGGATCGCCCGCGCAGCCCCTCCTACCAGTTCGCGCGTGATCCCCGTCGAACCACCCAGGAGCACGGCGTGGCTTCCGGCCGCGACCGCCCCCTGGGCGAGGTCCGCGGCCTTCGCCCCCGGGGACTTCTCGGGGTCGATGAGGGTGAAATGGATCGGTCCTTTCTCGAGCAGAGCTCGGAGCTTTCGCTCCACCGGTCCGGGTAGGTCGGGAGAGCTCACCGGAACGCCACCGCCAGGAACGCTGCGAGCGCGACCGCCATCGCGCCCTTGCTCACCGTCTGCTCGAGGCGAAGGCGGCGCGGCAGCCAGAGGACCGAGACGACGAAGCCGAGATCCGCCGCGGCCACGACCGCGGCGTACGCGAGCCCGGCCCACGAACGGGGCGAGAGATACCACAGGAACGGCAGCACGCTGAGGGCGATCGCTGCCACCACGGCGACCCGGGCGACCGCCGCGGCCGTCCCCATGCCGTGGGTCTTCGGGAGCGTTCGGCGCTCGGCGTCGCCGGCGACGTCCTCCATGTCCTTGATCACCTCGCGGCTCAGCGTCGCGAGGAACGCCATGCCGGCGAACGGAAGGACGGGGAGCACGTGGCCCACCGCGGCGCCGCCGTAGAGGAACACCATCGCCGTCAATCCGCCCACGGTGACGTTCCCCACGAACCCCGCCGCCTTCCCCCGAAATTCGTAGGCCAACAGCCCCGCCACCGCGAGGACGAGGATCAATCCGAGGAGTGGCTCGGCGAGGGCGACGGGGACGGCGACGGCTACGCCCGCGACGAAGAGCACCGCCGTGAGCCCCCGGGCCGTCGTCGGTCGGATCGCCCCGGTTACGAGAGGGCGGTCGGGGTGGTTAAGGCGGTCTCCTTCGAGGTCCCCAACGTCGTTCAGGACGTTTCCGGCGGCGGTGATCAGGGCGGTCGACGCGGCCGCCAAGAACAGGTACAGCCAGAGCGTGCCCGAAAGATGGAGCCCCGCCGCGAGAGCGGCGAGGCCGCCGACCACGGTCCCGAGGAACGAGACGACGACGTTGTTCGCGCGGACCAGCCGAAGCGCGTCCCGCACGCGGTCGGATGCCCGCCCCCGAACGATAACGGTTGTGCCCGACGGCGGAGGTCGCTCGAGGAGCCGCGCTTACCGCCGGGGAGCGCCGCTCCCGTTCGGTCCGCTGGTTGCGCCGGAGAAACTCCGCGCGTTATAACCCGCCACGGATGGGGACCCCCGCATGCAGCGGCACCGGGTCCCCCGCCCGAAGATCCGGTCGTTCTCCCTGCCGAACGGGCTTCGGGTACTGCTCGCGGCCGACGCGCAGAGCCCGACCGCGAGCGTCTGGGTCTGGTACCGCGTCGGCTCGGTCAACGAGCACCCCGGGATCACCGGCGCCTCCCACTGGGTCGAGCACATGCTCTTCGAGGGGTC
>JASHXN010000073.1 GCA_030043505.1 Thermoplasmata archaeon | reverse complement strand
ACGTTGCTCCCGCCCGGGAACCCCAGCGCGACCAGGTGGGCGCCGGCCGTCGACAGGAGGAACGGGGAGGCGAGGGCGGCGCTCAGGTAGCCGACGAGCAGTACGACGCTCGGACTCCCGACGGCGAGCTCGAGCGGGACGACCAGCACCGACGGAAGGAAGGCGAGCTCCACGAACAGCAGCCACGCCCGCCGCGGGATCGCCGCGAGGGGACGGAACGGCCAGAGGAGCGTGACGAGAGGGAGGACGACCAGCAGCACCGCGAGCAGCGCGTCGCGCAGGCCGACCGCCAGGACCAGGGCGAAGACGAGGAGGAACTGGACGAGCGACAGGACGAACGCGAGCGCGCCGTTGTCCCAGGAGAAGAAGATCTCCCCGGGGCCGGCGAGGTTCTCCCAGTGCTGCCAGCTTCCGCCGTCCCAGCCGGCGACGACGGGGTAGAGCCCTCCCGCGAGGCCGAGGATCGCGGCGGCGATCGGCACGGTGAAGTTCGCGGCGACGACCGACAGGACGAGCCGCGGGAGAAGGTCCTCGAACGCGAGCGCCCAGCGCCCGAGGCTGGCGCGGGCGAAGTACAGCAGCGCGATCCCGACGGCGAGGAGCGCGACCAGCGGGTCGACGACCCCTCCGATCACGTACGACGCGAACGACGCCGCCGGGGCGAGGTAGTTCGACGGCCCCGGCGCCGCCGTCAGGACGGCCGGATACAGGGCGTTCCGGGCGAGCTCGGGAACGAGCAGGTTGTCGTACGTCGGGCCCACGACCGCGGCGACGAGGGCGGTGATGTCGGCGAACAGCAGGAACAGGATCGTCTGGACGAGCGTCGGGAGGTCGACGGCGAGCATCGCCCTCCGTTACGTGCCGGTCACGACCCAGTGCGCGAGGCCGTAGATCAGGCCGCTGACCGCCGCGGTGAACAATAGCGACCCGATCAACGCGTCCCGCGCCCGGTCCTTCGCCTGGATCTTCTTCGTGACGTCGTTCGAGAACCAGCTCAAGGCGACGCGCGCCCAGACGAGCGCCAGGATCCCCCCGCCCGCGAGCGCGACCAGCTCCACGAGTCGGTTGATCGCCGCGGTGAAGTTCGCGACCGGTCCGGCGGTCGCTCCGGCTCGGGAGGGGTCGGGCGAACCGGCTCGCGCGGCCGCGTCCGGCGCGCAGCCGCTCACGATCACGGCGAACGCGATCGCCGCGGCGCACGCGCCGCGGAGCGAGCCGGCGTGGGTCAGGGCCGGGGCAGTTCGAACCACGCCAGCACCTCCTCTCCGTTGTACCCGCGCTCGGAGCGGATCGTCCCGTCGCGCCCGAGCCGGGCCAGAGTCTCGGCGACCTGCTCCGCGGAGATCCCGCGCTCCGCGGCGAGCAGCTCGACGAGCCCGCGGTCGATCCCGTCGGCCGGTCCGATGATCTCGCGGAGGACCGCGACCGGGTCCTCCGGGGGCGGAGTCGGTCCCGCCTTCGACCGTCGCCGCCGCAGCCCCCACGCCACGGCTCCCCCGCCCCCGGCCACGACGATCGCCACCGGCACGGCGAGGTCGCCGGACGCGGCGGGGGACAGGATCGGGTCGGGCTGCGGAAGCCGGACGCTCGCTCCGGAGGAGACGGTCCGGCCGAGAGCATCCGTGACGACGGCGTGGAAGCTGCACGCCCCCGACGCGTGGGTCGTCTCGCGCAGGAGTACCGTACCCGGGCCGCCGGCGTTCCCGGTCCAGCTTTCGCCGGCGCTATCGTTCCAGCGGTAGGCGTACGGGGGCACGCCGCCCGAGATCGCGAGAGCGAGGGTGATCTCGCCCGCGGCGCGCACCGCGACGCCGACCGCGATCGAGAGTTCCGGGACCAAGGTGAGCTGTTGGCTCACCGTTCGCGCGGCCCCCGCGCTGTCCACCACCTCGAACGTGAGGCCCAGGCTCCCCTCGGCCCGGTACGTGGCGTTCCAGTCGACGGCGCCCGGAAGCGGAAGCAGGCCCGCGAGGAGCGTGGTGTTCCCGGCCCTTTCGGACGGGACGACCGTCCAAGCGTACGGAGGAACCCCGCCGAGCACGGCGCCCGTGAGGTTCACCGCGACGCTCTGGGACCCTACCTCGGCGACCGCGGCGGCCGTCAGGTTGAGGAGCGGGGCGAAGCGGAGCGCTTCGCTCACGGGCGGGCTCGTCTGGCCGAGCGCGTCCCGGGCGTACACGGACCAGACGAACGTCCCGGCCGTCGCCGCGTGGAGCGGTACGTACGTCGTCCCGTCGCGCACCGCGGCGGCCGTCCCGTCCACGTCCGTCCCCACGAGCGACCACGCGATCGAGTACGGGGGGACGCCTCCCGCGATCTCCACCGGAGCGTACTGCACGAGCCCGACCTCCCCGGGCCCGGTCGGCGGCAGCAGCGTGGCCGTGAGGTGGGCCACGACGGTCTCCACGAGAGCCGCCGACGCCACGGGGTAGGGGGAGGCGCCCCCCACGCCCTCGAACTCGACGGACGATCGCCCCGGGGAGTTGAACGCGCAGCCGTACGTCAACCCCGAGCCGTTCCACGGGCCCCCGTCGTGGGCGTTCGAGCACGCGAAGAGGGTCCCGATCGACGGCGGCGCGCGCAGCGTCACCACCGAGAAACGGACGGGAACCCCGACCTCCGCGACGAGCGTCGAGGCGTCGATCGCGACTGCGAACGTCGTGCTCACGTTCTCGACCTCGACCACCGAGGCGTTCGTGCTCCACCCGCTCGCGTCGACGGCGAGGACGTGAGGGCGGAACGCCCCGCTCTCGTTGTAGACGTGCGGCACGGAGAACGGACCCGGAAGGGTGACGTTCGCCCACGAGGAGCTCCCGTCCCCCCACGCCGTGAGGAGGCGGTACGGCGGAGTTCCACCCTCGACCGTCCCGTCGAGCTCGACGGTCGCTCCGGGCACCGCCGGGTCCGGGGTGACGGTGAGGTCGCCCACCGCGACCGGCGCGGCGACGGTCACGTTCGCTCCCGCCTCGCCGGCGACCGCGGTGGTGTTGGGCCCGCAGCGTACCGTCGCGGCCGAGCGGACGACGACCGTCGTCGACCCGCTCCCCTGGTCGTCGGCGTTGAACACCGCGGAGCTCGCGTTCGTCTCGGCGAGCGTCCCCTCCGAACCTCCGGAGCCGACCGTCCAGCGGAACCATACCGGCTGGAGCGCGCACCCCGGGGCGACGTCGATCCACGCCGCGTGAAGCACGACGCTCGCCCCGGTCTCCAACCACCAGGAGCTGGGCGAGATCGCGAGCGTCGCGTTCGGGGTCGAGTCGCCCGGTGCCGCCGTGGCCGGGAGCGCGCGCCCGCCCACCCCGGCCGGCCCGGGCGTTACCAGGGCGGCGATCGCGATCGAGCAGACGGCCCACAGGCACGCGGCGGACACAGGCAACCCCCGCGCGGCGACTCCGCTGGATACGGAAGGTCGCGCACCGCCCGGCGGGCGATGAACGGTGCCCCTAGCGATGGGACAAAAGTGCGACGTGCTCGCGGGCGAACGGCGCGAGCGAGACCTCGGCGTCGACGCGGCAGCCGCCCTGCCCGAGCGCCGCGCGCGTCTCCCGCAGCACCGCGGCGGCGGGCCGTCGCTGCGTGACGGAGCGGACCTTGAGCATCAGGACGCCCCGGCCTCCGTCCCGAAGGCACGCCTCCGCGTTCTCGAGGAAGATCCGGGCCTGGTCGCGCTGGGCGACGTCCTGGTAGAGCAGGTCGACCTCGCCGACGTCGGCGCGGTAGCGCTCCGGCAGCTGGGCGTCCGCCAGGAACGGCAGCAGGTTCTCGCGCCGTCGCGCCAGAGCGAGCAGCGGAGCGAAGGAGCTGGGGCTCTTCTCGACGACGTAGACCGGCGTCCGTGGCCACAGGTCCGAAAGGTGGCTCGCCGTCGTGCCGTGGGCGCCGCCGAGATACAGCACCGCCCGCGGGGGCGCCAGGAGCGCCGCCGGCGCGTCGTTGACGAGCGCGGCGGCCAGTTTCGACCTCCACGGGTCCCACACGCGGTACTCCACGCCGTCGACGGTGCGGAGGCTCTCGCCGTAGACCTTCACGCCCGGTTCGAGGTTGCGGGTGTACAGGTCTCGGCCTTCCCGCCAGACGGACGGCCACCGGGTCGATTCCACCGCGCCTACTCCGTCTCCACCAGCAGCTCGACCTCGACCGGAGCGTTCAGGGGCAGCCCGGCGACCCCGATCGTCGAACGCGCGGCCCGGCCGGCGTCCCCGAGGACCGCGAGGAGCAGCTCCGAGCCGCCGTTCGCGACCTCGTGCTCGCGATGGAACCCCGGCGAGACGGCCACGAAGACCCCGAGCCGCACCGCGCGGCGGATCCGGTCGACCCCGCCGAGCTCGGCCCCGAGCGCGCTCAGCGCCTGCAGGGTCGCGCGCCGGACGAGTTCGCTCGCGTCCGACGCGGAGACGTCCCGGTCGACGGACCCCGGACGGACGACCGCCCCGTTCTCGAAGGTGATCTGGCCGGAGACCCACGCGAGCGTCCCCGACCGCACGACCGGGACGTACGCGCCCTTCGGGGTCGGGGGCGGCGGAAGGTCGATCCCGAGCTGGCGGAGGCGCTCGGACGGGGTCGGCGGCACGTCCCGTCCGAGCCCCTCGACCCAAAAACGCTGACCGGCCGCGGGCGGACGCTATCTCGGGGGCCGCCTACCCGACGTCGTGCTCCTCTTCCGCCGCAAGGCGCGGGATCCGGCCGCCGGGGCCGACGACGACGCGTCCCCGCCGAAGTCGGAAGCCGAGCCGTCCCGGGACGTAGCGCCGCC
>JASHXN010000072.1 GCA_030043505.1 Thermoplasmata archaeon | reverse complement strand
ACGCTCAGCCCGACCCTCGGCGACCGGACGTACGAGATCAACGCCCGGTATGACGAGCTGATGAACGAGGTGATCGTCCACTGCGACTCCGGCCGGCTCCGCCGTCCGCTGATCGTGGCGAAGTCGGCGGCGCCGCGCGTCTCCCGCTCGGACCTCGACGACCTCGCCCGCGGCACGCTGTCGTTCAGCGACCTGATCCGCCAGGGGAAGATCGAGTGGGCGGACGCCGAGGAGGAGGAGGACGCCCTCATCGCGGTCGACCCGCTCGTCTACCCGGACCGGTGCCCGAAGTGCGAGCGGGCGCTCTCCCGCTCGGACATCCGCTGGGCGTCGATGGGCGAGAAGCGCGACGCGCCGCTCGTCACGTGCGGCCTCTGCCACGCGGAGTTCCCGGTCGGCGGGCTGCTCTCCGACCGCCACACGCACCTGGAGATCGACCCGAACCTGATGCTCGGCGTCTGCACGGGGCTGATCCCGTACCCGGAGCACAACGCCGCGCCGCGCAACACGATGGGCTCGGGGATGGCGAAGCAGGCGCTCGGCGTCGAGTCGGTGAACTACCGGCGGCGGCCCGACACCCGCGGCCACCTCCTCCACTACCCGCAGGCGCCGCTGCTCCAGACGCAGACGATGCGCTACGTGCACTTCACCGAGCGACCGGCGGGGCAGAACTTCGTCGTCGCGATCCTGTCGTACGAGGGCTACAACATGCAGGACGCCCTCGTCATCTCGAAGGGCGCGATCGACCGCGGCCTCGGCCGCTCGTCGTTCTTCCGGACGTACCGCGGGGAAGAGCGCAAGTACCCGGGCGGCCAGGAGGACCGCTTCGAGATCCCGCGGCCGGACGTCGCGGGCGCGCGCGTCGACACCGCCTACCGGAACCTCGGCGAGGACGGTCTCATCTTCCCCGAGCTCGAGGTCTCCGAAGGGGACGTGCTCGTCGGCAAGACGAGCCCGCCGCGATTCCTGGAGGAGAAGACCGACCTGCTCACGCCCCAGAAGCGGCGCGAGACGAGCGTCACCGTCCGCTTCGGCGAATCCGGCTGGGTCGACAACGTGATCCTCACCGAGGGGGAGAACATCTCCAAGCTCGTCAAGGTGAAGGTCCGCAACCAGCGGGTCCCCGAGCTGGGCGACAAGTTCGCGAGCCGCCACGGCCAGAAGGGCGTCATCGGGCTGACGGTCCCGCAAGAGAACCTGCCGTTCACGCGCAGCGGGATGACGCCGGACCTGCTGATCAATCCGCACGCGATCCCGTCGCGGATGACGGTCGCCCACGTGCTGGAGATGCTCGGCGGGAAGGTCGGCGCGCTCCAGGGCCGCACGATCGACGGCACCGCGTTCAGCGGCGCCCGCGAGGAGGCGCTCCGGGAGGGGCTGAAGGCCCTCGGCTTCAACCCGTCCGGGCGCGAGACGCTGTACGACGGCCTCACCGGCCGCCGGTTCGAGGCGGAGATCTTCGTCGGCGTGATCTACTACCAGAAGCTCCACCACATGGTCGCCGGGAAGATGCACATGCGCTCCCGCGGCCCGGTCCAGATCCTCACGCGGCAGCCGACCGAGGGGCGCTCCCGGCAGGGCG
Source organism: Thermoplasmata archaeon (assembly GCA_030043505.1). Next base: position 933 of record JASHXN010000072.1, on the reverse strand, counting down.
GGCTCCGGTTCGGCGAGATGGAGCGCGACTGTCTGATCGGCCACGGCGTGGCGATGGTCATCAAGGACCGGCTCCTCGACGAGTCGGACGGAACGATCCAGTACGTCTGCGGCAACCCCGAGTGCGGGCACATCGCCATCCCGGACTCCCGGGCGAGCTCGCTGCGGTGCCCCAGCTGCGGGAACACCTCGTCGATCTACCCGGTCGAGATGAGCTACTCGTTCAAGCTCCTCCTCGAGGAGCTGATCAGCCTCGGCGTGATCATGCGGCTCCAGCTCGAGGAGATGCGGTAGGAGCAAGCATGGCGCAGGGGCTTTCCAAGCGGATCCGCGGGTTGCAGTTCGCCTTCCTGTCGCCGGACGAGATCCGCCGCATGAGCGCGGCGAAGATCATCACGGCCGACACGTACGACGACGACGGCTATCCGATCGAGATGGGGCTCATGGACCTGCATCTCGGCGTCATCGAGCCGAACCTCCGCTGCCGGACGTGCGGCGGGCGCGTCAACGAGTGCCCCGGCCACTTCGGGATCATCGAGCTCGCCATGCCGGTGATCCACGTCGGCTACGCGAAGGAGATCAAGCGCCTCCTGCAGGCGACGTGCCGCGCGTGCGGCCGGCTGCTGCCGGACGCCCCGGTGAGCCGCGGCGAGAGCGCGCTCGACTCCGACGAGGCGGTCGTCGCCCCGCGGACGCGGGAGCCGAAGGAGGAGCGCGTCTGCCCGCACTGCCACGAGGTGCAGCACAAGATCGTGCTCGACAAGCCGACGACGTTCCGCGAGGACGCCCACAAGATCACTCCGAAGGAGGTCCGCGCGCGGCTCGAACGCGTCCCGGACGAGGACGTGCGGGAGATGGGGCTCAACCCGCGGTTCGGGCGCCCGGAGTGGATGGTCCTCACCGTGCTCCCCGTCCCGCCGGTCCAGGTCCGTCC
>JASHXN010000071.1 GCA_030043505.1 Thermoplasmata archaeon | reverse complement strand
GACATCGCGGGAAGCCTCGCGCATGTCGAGGCGCTCGGCGCGGCAGGGCTCCTAGCCCCCGGGGAGGTTCGCGAGCTCCAGGCTGGGCTCCGCTCGGTCGCCCGCGAGATCGCCTCCGGGACGTTCCGGTGGCGGGAGGAGCTCGAAGATGTCCACACGAACGTCGAGGTCCGGCTGACCGAGCTGGTCGGCCCCGTCGGAGGAAAACTCCACACCGGCCGGAGCCGCAACGACCAGGTCGCGCTCGACGAGCGGCTGTACCTCCGCGCGGCGATCCTCAGCCTCGGCGAGGCCGCCGCCGGACTCTGCGCTGCCCTGCTCGACCGCGCGGCCGCGGAGGCGACGAGCCCCATGCCGGGCTACACGCATCTGCAGCGGGCGCAACCGGTCACGCTCGGGCACCACCTGCTCGCGCACTTCTGGCGCTTCGACCGGGACGTGGACCGGCTCCTCGCCACCGCCGCCCGCGCCGACGTCTCGCCCCTCGGAGCGGGCGCCCTCGCCGGCAGCACGCTCGCCATCGACCCGTCCCCCGCCGCGCGCCGCCTCGGCTTCTCGGCGACGTTCGAGAACTCCTTGGACGCCGTGAGCGACCGCGACCCTCTCGCCGAGCTGCTGTTCGACCTCGCCCTCCTCGCCGTGCACGCGAGCGCCCTCGGGGAGGAGGTCGTACTGTTCGCGTCGAAGGAGTTCGGGTTCGTCGAGCGGTCGGAAGCGCTCGGTTCGGGCAGCAGTCTGATGCCGCAGAAGCGCAACCCCGACGTCGCCGAGCTCGCCCGAGGACGCGCCGGCCGCCCGATCGGCGATTTGGTCGCGCTGCTGACGGTCCTGAAAGGGCTCCCGCTCGCCTACGACCGGGACCTCCAAGAGGACAAGGCTCCCGTCCTCGACTCGGTGGCGACGGTCCTCGGGACCGTGCGGTCGTTGGACCGCCTCGTCCGCGAGATCCGGTTCGACCGGGAGCGCCTCCGGGCGGCCGCCGCCGATCCGGAACTGTACGCCACCGACCGGGCGGAGCAGCTCGTGGCGGCCGGGACCCCGTTCCGGCAGGCCCACGAGGCGGTCCGAGCCTCGGTGCTGCGCCCGTCCCCCGGTGCGGCGGACGCGGGGGCGCCGGATCCGGCCGCCTCGCTCGCGCGCCGGAGCGCCCCGGGTTCGCCCGGGCCTAGCCCCGTGGCCCTCCAGATCCAGCACGCGCACGCTCGCCTCGCCGAGCGGCGCGATTCCCTCTCCTCGCTCGCCCGCAAGGTCGAGCGCATCGAGGAGCTCGTAACCGAGGAAACCACATGACCGAATGCCCAGAGTGCGCCGCTAGCGTCGAGAGCCACGACAAAGTGCTCGGGGAGGTCTTCCCCTGCACGGACTGCGGAACGGAGCTCGAGGTCCAGGCCGTCGATCCGTTCGCCGTCCAACCCGCCCCCCGCGAAGCCGAGGACTGGGGTGAGTAACGGGTTCCGGCTCGGGCTGTTCACGACCATCGTCCGCCCGGACGAGAAGGCGATCCTCGCGGCCGCCGAGCAGCGCGGCGTCGCCGTGCAGCGCTTGGACGACGGCGAGGTGACGTTCGGGCTGGACCGGCCGTCGGACCTCCCCGACGTCGTCCTGAACCGGTCGGTCAGCCACACGCGGGCGCTCTACGCGGCCCTCTGCTACGCGCACTACGGCGTCCCGGTGATCAGCCGACCCGAGGTGCTCGAGCTCGCCGGCGACAAGATCCGCGCTTCCCTGCGCCTCGCGGAGCGGGGGATCCCGACGCCGAGGACCGTCGTCGCGCTCTCCCCGGAGGCCGCGCTGAAGGCCGTCGAGGCGGTCGGCTATCCGGCGGTCCTCAAACCCGCGGTCGGTTCGTGGGGACGCCTGATGGCGAAGGTCGACGACGCGGCCGCCGCCGAACAGATCGTCGAGCACAAGAGCGCCCTCGGGGCGCCCGTCCACTCGATCTTCTACGTCCAGGAGTTCGTCCGGAAACCCGACCGGGACCTGCGAGCGTTCGTCGTCGGGGACCGGGTGGTGGCGGCGATGTACCGCCGGTCGGCCGAATGGCGCACGAACGCGGCCCGGGGGGCGAGCACCGAAGCCGCCCCGGTGACGCCCGAGCTCAAGGAGCTCGCCCTCCGCGCCGCCGAGGCGATGGGAGGCGGGGTGCTCGCCGTGGACCTGATGGAGGCGCCGGGAGGCCTCGTCGTCCACGAAGTGAATCCGACCCCGGAGTTCCGTGCCCTGAGCGCCGCGACGGGGGCCGACGTCGCCGGGGCGATCGTCGACTACGCGGTCGGGGTCGGTCGCCGGTGAACGTCGCGATCGTCGGCGGCTCCGGGTACGTCGGCGGCGAGCTGCTCCGCCTGTTGCTGGGGCACCCGGACGTCACCGTCACGCAGGTGACGAGCGAGTCGATGGCCGGGCGGCCCGTGGCGCGCGCCCACCCGAACCTGCGCAAGGTCACCGGCCTGACGTTCAGCAAGCGGGCGGAGCTTCGCCCGGCGGAGGCTCTCTTCCTCGCGACCCCCCACGGGGGCGCGATGGACGAGATGCCGTCGCTCCTCGCGCCCGGCGCACCGGTGTTCGACCTGTCGGCGGACCACCGGCTCCGCGCGCCGGCGGAGTACCCTCGCTACTATCACCGCGAACATCCGCACCCGGAGCTGTTGCGGGAGGCGGTCTACGGGCTGCCCGAGCTCCACCGCGACGAGCTCCGTCGGGCCCGGCTCGTCGGGGTCCCCGGGTGCATCGCGACGGCGACGATCCTCGCCCTCCGTCCGTTCGCCGCCTCCCGGCCGAACGGATCGGTCCGGGCGGTCGTGGACGCCAAGAGCGGCTCCTCGGCGAGCGGCCACGACCCCGGGCCGGCCGGGCAGCACGCCGAGCGGTCGGGGGCGATGCGGGCGTACGCCCCGGCGGGGCACCGCCACGCCGCCGAGGTCGAGCAGGAGACCGGGGTCGCCGCCGCGATCACCGCCCACGGCGTCGAGGCGGTGCGCGGGGTGCTCGCGACCGTCCACGCGCTCGGCGACGCCGCCCCCGACGACAAGGAGCTCTGGAAAGTGTACCGCGCGGCGTACGGCAGCGAGCCGTTCGTCCGTCTCGTCCACGACCCCGACGGGCTGCACCGAGAGCCCGAACCGAAGATCCTGAGCGGCACGAACTTCTGCGACGTCGGGTTCGCGGCCGACCCCGAGCACGGGCGCACGGTGCTGCTCGGCGCGCTCGACAATCTGGGGAAGGGGGCGGCGGGCGGCGCGGTCCAGTGCTTCAACGTCCGCTTCCAGTTTCCCGAGACGCGGGGCCTCGAGTTCGCGGGCCTCCACCCGATCTAGGGGGGACGTGACGATCGTCGTCAAGGTCGGGGGGGCGGCCGGCAACGCCGTCGCGCCGGTGCTCGCCGACCTCGCCGGCCGAAACGACGCCGTGCTGGTCCACGGCGGGTCGGAGGAGATCGACCGCCTCGGCGAACAGCTCGGACGCCCGTCGACGTACTACACGAGCCCGAGCGGGGTCGTCTCCCGCCGGTGCGACGCGGCGCAGATGGAGACCGTCGTCCTCGCGCTGGCGGGGAGGGTCCAGACCCAGCTCGTCGCAGCGCTCGGCGCCCGGGGGGTACGGGCGGTCGGCCTCTCCGGCGTCGACGGCCGGCTGCTGCTCGCGCGGCGAAAGACCGGCGCGCGGGCGGTCCAGGACGGGAAGGTCGTACGGCTGGCGGACGACCTTTCGGGGACGATCGAAGCGGTCGACGCGTCCCTCCTCCGGGCGCTGCTGAACGCCGGCATCGTCCCCGTGGTCGGACCGCCCGCGGTCACCGCCGACGGGGAGGTGGTGAACGTCGACGCGGACGCCGCGGCGGCCGCGGTCGCGGGGGCGTTGCACGCCGAGGCGCTGATCCTCCTCACCAACGTGCCGGGACTCCTCCGAAACGTCGACGATCCGACGAGCGTCGTTCCGCGCGTGGAGAAGGCCGACTTCGACGCCTCGCTCGCCCTCGCCCGCGGACGGATGCGCAAGAAGCTCCTCGCGGCCCGCGCGGCGCTCGACGCCGGGGTGACCCGAGTCGTGTTGGCCCCCTCCGGGGCGACGACGCCGGTCGCGGACGCTCTCGCCGGGACGGGGACCGTCTTCGTATGACCGCGAATCCGAGCCGGAGCCACGGGGAGTTCGGCGAGGCGGGACGCTCCCGCCTCGCCCTCGATCGCGGCTCGGGGGCTTCGCTCTACGGCCCCGACGGCCGGCGGTACGTCGACCTGGGCGCGACCCACGGGGTCGGCAGCCTGGGCGCGTGCCATCCCGCGGTCGTGCGGGCCGTCCAGGAGCAGGCGTCCCGTCTGCTCTACGTCGGCTCCGGCTACGAGAACCCGGTCCGCACGGAGTTCGTCGATCGGCTCCTCGGCCTCCTCCCGGCGTCGTTCGCGCGGGTGTTCCTGTCGAACTCCGGGACCGAAGCGGTCGAGGCAGCGATTAAGATCGCTCGCTCGGCGACCGGCCGGCCGAAGGTCGTCGCCGCGCGTCGCGGCTTCCACGGGCGCACGCTCGGCGCGTTGAGCGCGACCTGGCGTCGCGAGCTCCGCGAGCCGTTCGAGCCGCTCGTCCCCGACTTCGTCCACGTGCCGTTCAACGAACCGGCCGCGTTGGAGGCGGTGGTCGACGAGCGCACCGCGCTGGTCTTGCTGGAGCCGGTCCAGGGTGAGGGCGGGGTCCACGTCGCGACGCCCGAGTATCTCCGAACGGCACGGGCCGCGTGCGATCGCGTCGGAGCGTTGCTGGGGTTCGACGAGGTGCAGTGCGGGCTCGGCCGTACCGGCCGCCGGTTCGCGTTCGAGCACACCGGGGTCGTGCCCGACGTCCTCACGCTCGCGAAGTCGCTCGCGGGCGGGGTCCCGATCGGCGCTACCGTCACGACCGCGGCCGCCGAGGCGGCGTTCCGGGGGAGCCACCACTCTACGTTCGGCGGCAACCCGCTCGCCTGCGCGGCCGGGCTCGCCGCGCTCTCCGTCCTCGTCGAGGAGCGGCTCGACGAGCGGGCCGCCGCGCTCGGCGCGTTCGCCGCTCCGCGGCTCGCCGCGCTTCCGACGGACCGCGTCCGTGAGGTCCGGGGCGTGGGGTTGATCTGGGGGATCGAGCTCCGGGACCGTGCGGCCCCCGTGCTCGCCACCCTCCAGGAACGGGGCTACCTCGCGATCTCGGCCGGAGCGACGGTCGTGCGGCTCCTGCCGCCGCTGATCATCGACGAGCGCGATTGGGCCGACGGCTTGAGCGCGCTCGCGGAGGCGCTGCCGCATGGATGAGGCGACCGTGCTCACCCGGCTCGCCCGGCAGTACAGCCCCTCCGGACAGGAGCGCGGCGCGGTCGGGGAGTTCGTCCGCCTCGCGCGGGAGCTCGGGTATCGGGCCCGGCGGGACCGCACGGGGAACGGCGTCGCCGAGCGCGGGGTCGGGCGCCCGCTCGTACTGTTCCTCGGTCACATCGACACCGTTCCCGGGAACCGGCCCGTCGTGCGGCGCCAGGGCAAGATCCACGGGCGAGGGGTGGTCGATGCGAAGGGGGCGCTCGCGGCGGCGTTGCTCGGTGGCGCGGAGTTCGCGGGACCCGGCACCTTCCGGATCGTCGCCGCGGTGCGGGAGGAGACCGACAGTCTCGGCGCCCGCGGCCTGGTGCGGTCCCCTCCGCCCGATGCCCTGATCGCCGGGGAGCCGAGCGGCTGGGACGGGGTCACGGTCGGCTACAAGGGGGATCTGCGGTTCGTTGCGACGTTCCGAGCCCGCAGGGAGCACTGGTCGTCGCCCCACCCTACGTCCGGGGACGCGGCGGTCGCGTGGGCCCAGCAGTTGCCGACACTCGCCGCGCGGCACGCCGGCCCTTCTCCGTTCCGATCCCTTTCCGCCAAGGTCGTGGGGCTGGAGAGCTCGCCGACGGACGACCCCGAGACGAGCCGCGTGACCGTGGACGTCCGGCTCCCGCCGGGGGTTGCCTCCGCCGACGTTCTTGCGACGTTGCGTCGGCTCGAACCGTCCGCGTCGATCCGTCCGGTCGCCCGGATCGAAGCGACGGAGACCGCACGCACCGACCCGGCCGCCGTCGCCCTCTGCGCGGCGATCCGGGAGGAGGGCGGCCGCCCGACGCTCTGGCGTCGCGCGGGGACCTCCGACCTGAACATCGTGGCGCGGGCCTGGGGGATCGGAGGGGTCGCCTACGGTCCCGGGGACTCCCGGCTCGACCACACGTCGCGCGAGTCGCTCTCGGTCGCGGAGCTGGGCCGCGCGGCGCGCGTGCTCCGCAGGACGCTCGCGCGGCTCGCGGCGGGGTCTACTCCTCGACCGTCGGGCGCCGCTCCTTGACGAAATCGCCCCGGCGGAGCTCGAGCATCGCGGTGGCGAGCTCGTCCCGCGTGTTCATGACGATCGGGCCGTACCAGGCGACCGGCTCGTGGAGCGGGCGCCCCGACGCGAGCAGGAACCGCATCCCCTGAGGGCCGGCCCGGGCCCGGACGCGGCCGCCGGCTCCGAAGAGGGCGGTCTCCCCCGCCGGGAGCGGAGCGCCGTCGTCGCCGTCGAACGTGCCGCTCCCGTCGATCCCGTGGGCGAACCCGGTCCGGCCGGCCGGCATCGGAAGCTCGAGCGTCTCCTCCGGCGTGAGGCGGATGTCCAGGTACTCCGGTTCCACCGCGATGCCGCGGACCGGCCCTTCGACCCCGCCGAACGACCCGGCGACGATCTTCACTTCGCCGCCCCGCTCCGTGGGGACGTGAGGGATCTCCTCGTGCGTGAGGCCCCGGTAGCCGGGGGAGGACATCTTCTCGCGGGCCGGCCGGTTGAGCCAGAGCTGGAAGCCGGCGAACGTGCCGTCCGTCCGCTTCGGCATCTCCTGGTGGACGATGCCGCTACCGGAGTTCATCCACTGGACATCCCCGTTCGCGATGACGCCCGAGTTGCCGAGCGTGTCGCCGTGCTCGACGCGCCCGTGGAGCACGTAGGTGATCGTCTCGATGCCCCGGTGCGGATGCCAGGGGAAGCCGGCCAGGTAATCCTCCGGGTTCGCGGAGCCGAACCGGTCGAGCAGGAGGAACGGGTCGAACAGCGGCACCTCCGCGTTGGAGAACGAACGGCTCAGCCGTACTCCGGCGCCTTCGCGGGTGGGGATCGGGGGAAATCGGCGAGCGATGGATCGGAGAGGTTCGGGCATTTGAGTTACCTCGGGTTATCGGATAGATAATGGTAACTTAAAGCTTCGGGGGGACCCCCCGGGCGTCCGGCCATCGTTCGCGCCCGGTCGGTGTCCTGCCGCACGCGGAAACCTGTCGGGCCAGACTCTCCGCGCCTCCGGCGGCCGCGGCCCTGCCCGCTCCGAAGGGCCTAAACCGTCCGCTCCGCTGACCCGCCCCCGCAGATGTCGCCGTACGCCCGCCCCGGCCCGGATCGCCCGGTCGAAGGAGTCCGCAGGATGCACGACCGGAAGGTGCCGTGAGCGAGCCGGTCGTCGTCGGCCACGACGTCTGGAAGGTCTACGGGGCCGGGGAGACCGCCGTTCCCGCCCTCCGCGGGATCAACATCGAGATCCTCCGCGGCGAGATCCTCGCCGTCATGGGTCCTTCGGGCTGCGGGAAGACGACGTTCCTGAACTGTTTCAGCGGGCTCGACGACATCTCCCGCGGCAGCGTCACCGTGGAAGGCACGAACATCCACACGATGCCCGACGCCGCCAAGAGCGAGTATCGCGCGCGTCGGACCGGTTTCGTCTTTCAGTCGTACAACCTCCTCCCGATCCTCTCGGCCGAAGAGAACGTCGAGATGCCGCTGTTGATCGCCGGTCGACCGGCCAAGGAGGCCCGGGCCGAAGCGCGAGCGATCTTGACGCAGATGGGGCTCGGGGAGCGCCTCGGGCATCGGCCGTCCGAGCTCTCCGGGGGTCAGCAGCAGCGGGTCTCCCTCGCCCGAGCCCTGGTCGCCCATCCGGCGATCGTCTGGGCGGACGAGCCGACCGGGAACCTGGATGCGGAAGGGTCGCAGGACGTGATCTCCCTGCTGCGGGAGCTGAACCGGCGGTACCAGCAGACGATGGTCGTCGTGACGCACGACGCCGGGGTC
>JASHXN010000007.1 GCA_030043505.1 Thermoplasmata archaeon | reverse complement strand
TTCAACCGGTGCACGGAGCCGAAGGCGGTCCGCTCCTCCCGGGGCACCGACGGGTCCAGCCGCTGCCAGGGGTACTCGCGGTACAGCTCGCTCGTGAGGACGTCGACCGAGTGCCCCCGGCCCCCCAGTCGGCCTGCGAGCTCGGCGACATGGCGCTCCACGCCGCCGGGCCCGGGCGGGTACCGCGTCGCGAGCTGAGCGACCTTCACCCGAACCCCGGACCCGCGTCGCTCACCGGAGACCGCGGGCGAGCCCGCGGCGGACGGGTCCCCGCCTCACGACAGCGACCGCGTCGCCGCGAGCCGCTGGGCGTACTTCTTGTAGACCTCGGTCGCCCGCGCGACCGCCTCGGTCTTGACGTACTCGTTCGCCTGGTGCGACAGCTCCTCCTCGCCGGCGCCGAAGATCACCACGCGCGGGTTCACCTGCGCGTAGTGGACCGCCTCCGAGGCGTGGACGAGGACGGTCGTCTCCGACTGGGCGACCTCCTGCAGGATCCGCACGTGGTCGGCGGCCGGGTTGATCTGGACCGCCGGCATCGTGACGATCCGCCGCAGCGTGAACGGCGTCTTGATCCGGCGCAGGTGCTCCTCGATCTCGTGGTAGAGCTGCTCGGGCGTGTACGGCGGGGGGAAGCGGATGTCGACCTCGGCGGTGCACTTGCTCGGGACGACGTTGATCCTCGTGCCGCCGTTGAACGTCCCGATGTTGAGCGTCACCGTCCCGAGCTCCGGGTGCGCGATCCGGCTCTTGAACGATTCGAGCCCGCGCAGGATCCGCATCATCTTCGCGATCGCGTTCTCGCCGAGGTGGGGCATCGCGCCGTGGGCCGCCTTCCCGCGGGTCTCGATCGACAGGTCGAGCACCCCCTTTTCGGCGTAGGCGACCCGCAAGCCCGTCGGCTCGCCGACCACGACCGCCTTCGCGCGGCGGAGGGGCAGCGTCTTCGCCAGCGCTACCGCCCCCTGCATCGACGTCTCCTCGTCGGTCGTGAACGCGAGCACGACGGGGATCTTGCGCGCGACGAGGTCCTGCGCCGCTTCGAGCATCGCGATCACGGTCCCTTTCATGTCGGCGGCGCCGCGGCCGTACATCCGGCCGGAGGCGAGCTGGCTCTGCGAGAAGCTCCAGTAATCGCCGATCGGCGGGGTGTCCAGGTGGCCGGAGAGGACGACACCGCCCTGGCCGAACTCGGCGAGCAACGCGGGGGCCTGCGCGTCGCCGAACAGCGTGTTGCGCATCCGCAACTGGTCGGTGAACGACTGGACGTAGTCGAGGATCTCCTGCTTGTCGGAGAACGGATCGCTCGGGATCTTCACGAGCTCCGCCAACATATCCACCATCTGGCGCTTCATCGGACTACTCCTCCGGCGTTCGACGGTGGGGACCCTCGGAATTCGTACGGCAGTTCCCTAACGCCTCCCGCGTCTTAATCGTTGCCGGCGGTCCGGCGGTGGCGGACCGGCCCGACGCCGGGGCCCGGTCGACCCGCCAAAAGGCGCATAAGGCGGGGGTCGCTCGGCGGGCCGGATGCCCGGGGCGGAGCTCCGCGAGCCGAGCGACGTGAAGATCGTCGACACCCGCGACGAGTCGTTGAAGGGGGCGATGATGGTCGTCGGCTTCCCGACGCACGGCCTGGTCGGCTCCGTCGCGGCTTCGTACCTGGTCCACGCGCTCGACATGAGCCTGGTCGCCTACATGACGAGCGAGCAGTTCCCCCCGACCGTCATCATGGAGGAGGGGGTCGTGAACGCCCCCGTCCGCCTGTACGCCAGCAAGCTCGTCTGCGGTCCGGACCGCTCGTGCGACCAGCTCGTCGTCGTCATCGCGGACATCCAGCCCCCCGTCGGGATGCTCAACGGCCTCGGCCGGGTCCTCCTCGACTGGGCGGAGACGAAGGGGGTGCAGCTCGTGATCGCGATCGAGGGCCAGCCGATCGAGAGCGAGGTCCACGGGGACGCGCGGGTCGTCGCGATGGCGAACCGGGCGGCCGCGCCGCTGCTGGAGCGGTACACCTTCCAGGCCGCGAACGGCGTCGTCACGGGGCTCGCGGGCGGCATCATGCTCGGGGCGATCGGGCGCACGACCCCGGTCCTCTGCCTCGTCGCCCAGGCGCACAAGGATTACCCGGACGCTCGCGCCGCGGCGAAGGTGATCGAGACGGTCAACCCGCTCGTCCCGCTCCTCGTGCTCGACACCAAGCCCCTCCGGGAGAAGGCCCGCCAGATCGAAGCGGAGGTCCGCAAGACCCTGCAGCAGACGCGGGAGTCGGTCTCCAAGATGCACGAGGCGGAGAGCGCGGGGCCGGGTGAGATGTATCGCTGAGCCGGCGCCCGCGTCGCCCGCCACGCACGTGGAGGAGAGCCCCCTTACGTTCTCGCTGCGGGGGTTCCGGCCGAGCGACGTCCCGACGATCTCGTCGATCGTCGCGGAGGCGCTGCACGAACACTACGATCCCGCGCTGTACGCGTCGCTCGGCGCCGACTGGCCGGCCGGCTTCTTGGTCGCCGCCGACGAGCGCGGCGAGCCGCTCGGTTTCCTGCTCGGCGTCTCCCAGGTCTCGGGCGAGTCCCGGGTGTTGATGTTCGCGGTCGACCGCAGCGCCCGGGGGCTCGGCGTCGGCCGGGCGCTGATGGAGGCGTTCCTGGAACGGTCCCGGGCCCGGGGGTTCCGGCGCGCGACGCTCGAGGTCCGCGTCTCGAACGTCGGCGCGATCCGCTTCTACACCCGCTACCGGTACTCCGTGATCGACCTGCTGCGCGGCTACTACTCCGACGGCGAGAACGGCTACCACATGGCCCGCGACCTCTGACGGCGGGCCGCAGGGGCTAAGACCTCCTCCGGCACGGCCGCCCCCGATGCCCGTCGCCTGGCCGTCGGCGTCCGACGTGATGACGTCGGAGCCGGTGACGCTCCCCGCCGACGCCCCGATCTCCACCGCCCTGGGGCAGATGCGAACCCACGGCTTCCACGAGATCCCGGTCCTCCGGCGCTCCCGTCTCATCGGGATGGTGACGCTCGAGTCGATCGCGCGCCGGGTGAACCGGGCGCTCTCGACGAAGGTCGAGCACCTGCTCGTCCTCCCGCCGCTGCTCACGCCGGCGACCCCGTACCCGGAGGTCGTCGAGGCGCTGCTGGCGGCCGGCCTGCGCGCCGCGCCGGTCGTCGGCCGGAAGGGGGAGTTGCTCGGCGTCGTCAGCCGGACCGACCTGGTCCGTTCGCTCGCCAAGGTCCTCCCGCTGCTCGGAGGCTCACCGCCCCGCGTCGAAGAGATCGCCACCCCGGCGTCGATCGTCGTGCGCGAGAGCGACCTCGTCCGGCATCTGGTGGGGCAGATCCGTCAGCTCGAGGAGCATCCGTTCCCGGTCGTCGACCGCAAAGGGCGCCTGGTCGGCGCCGTCGGCGTCCAGGACCTCGGCTCCGTGCTGTGGCGCCCCGTCGAGGGAGGCAAACGCGACGCCCGATCGGCGCACACGGCGCTGGACGTCGAGGTCGGCTCGATCATGCACACCCCCGCGCTCACGGTGCCGGCCGGCACCGACCTCGCGACCGCCGCCCGGCAGATGAGCCAGGAGAAGGTCTCGAGCGTGTTCGTCGTGGCGGCCGACCGGTCGATCCGCGTGCTCGGCCAGACGAACCTCCTGGGCGTCGTCGTCGCCCGCGCCCGTCCGACCCGCACGCCCGCCCGGGTCGAGGACGTCTACGTCGAAGTGACCGGGCTGCGCGGCTCGGGGGACCCGGGGCTCCTCGCCGAGATCGACCACGTCGTCACGCGCGGGCTCAAGCGGATCACCCGCTCGGTCCACCCGCGACTGCTGTCGCTCCACTTCGCCCCGCACGCGACCCACCGCACGAGCGACCTCACGGTCGAGGCCCGCCTGCACACCGACGACGGGATCTTCTACGCCTCCCACACCGGCTGGAACCTCCTGGCGGGCGTCTCGGGACTCCTCGAGGAGCTGGAAGCGCAGACCCGGCGGGTCGCCGGGGCCCGTCGCCGCCGGGGTCGCACGTCGCGCCGGTCGGTCGAACCCGAGGAAGAGCCGCTCGAGGACCGTGCGCTCGAGGCCCGCATCCGCGCCGTATCCGATCCCGACGCCTA
>JASHXN010000070.1 GCA_030043505.1 Thermoplasmata archaeon | reverse complement strand
AGGCCCAGAAGGCGGTGCTCACGTACACGTACCTGGGGAACTGGATCCTCCTGCCTCCCAGCGCGCTGGTCCCGGGGGATAACGAAGCGGGCGAAGGCTCGGGAGAGACCGGTGAGTTCTAGCGACCTCCGGGGTTGGCTTCCGACGGCCGCCGCCACGCTCGCGATCCCGGCGACCGTCGCCGCCGTAGGAGCAGGTCTGCACGCCGGCGGGTGGTTCGTCGGCCCCGCCGCAGGGGCCTGGGGGGTACTGACCTCCCCGGTGTTCCTCCTGATCCTTACCGCGGAGCTGCTGGCGTTGGGCCTTTCCAACGCCCGAAGCGCGACCGGCCTCGAGCTCGCCCTTTGGACCGCTCCGGGGTTCCTGGTGTTCGGGGGCGTCGCGGGGGTCGTCGATGGTGTCGCCGAGCGGGACGGCTACTTGGTGGCGGGGGCGTTCCTCGTCGGCTGGTTCACCATTCTGCTCCAGTACGTCTACCGGCACAAGCAGCTCGCCGCCGCCGCGATGAGCCACCTCCGGGAGCTCACCCTCCTCTCGATCCTGGCGGGAGCCGGCTGGTTCCTCTGGGCGCTGGACGGCTCCCCGGTCGTCTGGGCAGCCACCGGCGTCGTCGCCGCGTTCGTCGTGGCGCGAGGGCTGACCGCCCGCCGGGCCGACTCCAAGGCCGAACGGGTCCCGTGGCTCCTCCGGCCGCTCTGGGCCGTGGAGCTCCTCCTGTTCACGTTCCTGGCAGAGTTCTTCGCCGGGGCGCTGCTCGACCTCGAGCTCTCCGGCCGCACGTTCCTGCAGTTCATCCCGTTCGTCCCGATCGCCGGGCCGTGGGCGTCGGTGGCGGGCCTCTCGGTGTACGACGGGCTCTGGTTCGCCGCCGCGATCCTCGCGTCGGCGTGGTTCCTCGTCGCGTTGGGGGTGACCATGGGGGCGTTGGTCGTCCTCCGGATGCGGGAGGTCCACGTGCCGGCCCAGCGGTACCGGATGGGCTTGATGCTCGGATTCTACGCCCTCGCCGCCGTCTTCGTTCCGAGCCTCGCCTCGTCGACCCCGCTCATCTCCAACAAGACGCTCGCGAGCCTCCCGCTGATCGGCTGGGGGTTCGGGCTCCGGTCGGGGGGGCCGTTCGAGTCCGGTATCTTCCTCGCGATCCTCGTGATGTACGCCAGCGTCGGGGTGCTCACGGTCCTCTTTGGCCGCAAGGCGCTCTGTTCGGTGATGTGCGGCGCCGCGATCATGTACCAGGGGACGACGATGCACGAGATGCGCCAGTTCAACCAGACGTCGCGCATCGGCCAGTACTACCTCGGCAGCCGGCTGTCGACGGCGTACGTCGTCGCCTCCGTCCTGGCCCTCTCGTCGCTCTTCGCCGTCTCGCTCCTCAGCTACCTGCACCGCCTCCCCACGGTCCAGGTCGCCAACGGGGAGTACGACACGAGCGCGCTGCCCCTTCCGGTCGAGCTGTACTTCGGCGGGCTCTGGTTCGCGATGTTCGTCGCGACGCCGTACGTGGGCACGTACAACTGCGCGACGACCGGGGTCTGCCACTGGGGCTCGCTCAGCGTCCCGTTCACGAAGGTGAGCTTCTTCCGGCTCCGGGTGAAGGACAAGGAGGTCTGCCGGAAGTGCACGACCTTCGACTGCGCGAAGGCGTGCCCCGTCGGCCTGGTCGACATGCCGCTGCACTTCCGCGAGAGCGGCGAGTACCGCAGCTCCAAGTGCTGCGGGGTCGGAGACTGCGTCGGCGCCTGCCCGTACGGGAACATGTACCACGAGGACGTCCGGAACTGGATCGCGAAGGTGGCGGCCCGCCTCTCGCGGAACCGACCGGGCCCGGCCCTGCCGATGGTCCCGACGGCGCGTCCGACGGCGTCCCCGGCGGCACCGGCCGCGGAGCTCCGCGCGCGCGGGCCCGGGTAGCCGGTCCGTACGACCCGACCGACAGCTGCCGACCGTACCGCAGGGCGCCCGGATTCCCGGGCACGTGCGATGGTCTAACGCTTGACGGGCCAGTGCGGATTGATGCGTATTTGTGCGGATTACGTCAATCAACGATTCACGAGTCGTCTTCTGTAGTTCACCTGTGCCTCAACGTAGATATAGGGGGTCCTTGAGACAACGCACTCGGGTCAGCCGACCCTACGGAGGAAACGAACGAATGAGCGCCTTGGACACAATGGTCCGGACCTGGAAGAGGAAGCGCCAGCGCGGGGTGTCGCCGATCATCGCGACGATCCTGCTCGTGGCGATCACGGTGGTCCTGGCCGCGGTGTTGTACGTCCTGATCTCGGGATTGACGCACAGCGGTACCAGCACGCCGTACACGATCTCGATGGGAACGCCCAGCTGGTCGGGGACCGCCCCGGCGTACGGGACGATCTCCATCACGGGCGAGACCAGCGGCTTGACGACCTCGCTCTTCGGGTTCGCGGTGGCGACGATCAGCGGCGCGCCGGTGACGGTCGGAACGGGAACGACGACGACCTGCAAGGCCACCGCCACCTACTCGACCACCAACTGCGGGACGCCGACGGCCGGCAACTGGTACGTCGTGCTCTACTACACGGGCAACGCGACGATCGCGAACGTCTGGAGCAACGGCGCTTGGACCGGCGGCTCCGTCGCGATCAGCTCGGGGGCCCAGTCGCTCGTGATCATCGGAGCCTCGGCGGCGAAGCTGCCGAGCTCCGGGGACCAGCTGAACGCGTACGGGCTCACCAGCAGCTCGAGCGTGAGCGGCTCGTCCGGGTCGTTCTGAGGACGATCCAGAGGGAGTTGAGAAACCGATGCACGCAACGCACGCAGCGCTTCGCCGACGCCTGAAGAACGGCAAGGGTGTCTCGCCGATCATCGCGACGATTCTGCTCGTCGCGATCACGGTCGTCCTGGCCGCCGTGCTGTACGTCCTGATCTCGGGACTGACGCACAGCGGCACCAGCACGCCGTACACGATCTCGATGGGGACGCCCAGCTGGTCGGGGACCGCCCCGGCGTACGGGACGATCACCATCACGGGCGAGACCAGCGGGCTGAAGACGTCGCTCTTCGGGTTCGCGGTGGCGACGATCAGCGGCGCCCCGGTGACGGTCGGGACGGGTACGACGACGACCTGCAAGACCGCGGCGACCTACTCGACCACCAACTGCGGGACACCGACGGCCGGCAACTGGTACGTCGTGCTCTACTACACGGGCAACGCGACGATCGCGAACGTCTGGAGCAACGGCGCTTGGACCGG
>JASHXN010000069.1 GCA_030043505.1 Thermoplasmata archaeon | reverse complement strand
GGCCGCGGGAGGCGAAGCCGGCGAAGAGGCCGAGCCGGACATCGACTCGTTGATGGCCGAGCTCGAGAAGATCAGCGGCGAGATCCTGAAGAAGAGCCCGAAGAAGGGCCCGGCTCCGCCCGCCGACGACGCGGACGCGTAGGCCTGAACCGTCTCGGTAGGGGTTAAGAGCCCCGGCTCCGGTAAACGGTCGTGGCCGACTCCGCCGAGGTAGCCGCACAGCTCCGGGAGCTCCGGGAGGCGATCCGCGCCTCCACGGTGCGTCCGCGGAAGGTCGAGGTCGGGGTGGCTCTATCGGTCGCCCTAGGACGCGAGCGCGGCGCCGTCTCCTGCGGAGGGTGCCAGGTACCTCTCGAGGTCGACGGCGTTCCGGCGGAGACGAACCTCCACCTCACCGCCCCGTTCCGGCTCGTCGTCGACGCGGCCGCGGCCCCGTAGACCACCCCGGGGTCACGCACTCGGGTCGTGCGGTCCGGCGAACTCCGGCCGAACGACGCGGCCGTCCGCTCGCCCGACGTACTCTCCCGCGTCAACGATGCGCTCTCCTGCGCGCCAGTGCTCACGGGGGAACACCGCGTCGAACCCCTCGAACGGCGACCAGCCGCACGGCGAGCGCAGCCGGTCCGCGCGCACGGGGGTCCGGGACCGGAAATCGACGACCAGCAGGTCGGCCCGGTGACCGAGGGCGAGCCGGCCGATCGGCTGCCCCAAGAGCCGGGCGGGCCGGTCGCACGCCGCCCGCTGAAGGACGTCGAGCGACAGCTCGCCCGCGCCGACCTTCGCCAGCAACAGCGGAAGACTGGTCTCGACCCCGGGGACCCCGCTGGGCGCGGCGTCGAACGGCCGCTGCTTGCTGGCGAGGGAGTGCGGCGCGTGGTCGCTCGCCAGAACCGGGACCTGGCCCCGGACGAACGCCGTCCACAGTGCGTCACGGGTCCGCTCGTCCCGGAGCGGGGGGTTGACCTTTCCCCTGGCGTCCCGGGAGGAAGCGGTGGAGAGCAGCAGGTGGTGCGGTGTCGCCTCGCACGAGACGCCTCGGGCCCGGGCTTCCGCGACGACCGAGGCGGTCGTCGCATGGGCGAGGTGCAGGCGCAGCCGGTCCGGGCCGCGGAGCACTTGTCGAGCGGCCTCGAGCTCCGCGGCCGGCGGTCGTGTTCGATCCCAGCCGGCGGGGTCGGTCGCGACGGGGCCGCTCCCGAACCGCCGGGGATCCTCCGCGTGAACGACCAGCGGGAGGTCGTTCCGGGCGATCTCGCCGAGCAGCCCCTCGAGCTCGGCCGGAGCCGGGGGTTCGGCGACGCCCGTGGTCGGGCTGAGGTAGATCTTGAACGCCCCGGCCTTCTCGGCGAGCGGACGGACCGTGCGGGGGATCGTCGGCAACGCGTAGAGCGCGACATCCACCGCGGCGCGGCGGCGGACGCGCGCCTCCTTCGCTTCGAGCGCCTCGACGTCGGTCACGACCGGGGCGGTGTTCGGCATCTCTCCGACGAGCGCGACCCCTCCGAGCGCCGCCCCGATGGTTCCGGTAGCGATGGTCTCGATGTCCGGGTCCCCGCCCGGGTCCCGAAAGTGGACATGCACGTCGGTCGCCGCCGGCAGGAGCACCGACTGGCCGACGTCGTGCCGTCGCGACCCGCGAACGTCCCGTCCGACCGCGACGATCGTGCCGTCGGCGTCGATGCCGACCTCGACTGGTTGGAGCTTCCCGCCGATCCAAGCTCGACCGGCGAGGACCAGCTCGGCCGGCCGCGGTACTACGGCGCCCGGCCGACGCGCGCGGGGGGGCATCGACCCGACCGACGCCCCGGGCCGTAAAGCGCGCTCGGGGCCGCCGGGCGAGGGGTTTTCTGCGCAGGCGCCTCCGACGGCCGTGGCCGTTCGTCGGGCGCGCAGCCGTCCGCGGACGTACGCGGAGAGCGGCGTCGACCTGGCGGGCCGGTCCCGCGCGCTACCCGCTTTGCTGCGCGCGGCGGCGTATCGCGCACCGGCCTCCCACGGTGTTGTGATCGACGCGCCGGGCCACTTCGCCGGCCTCGTCCGGCTTCCGGGGGCGAGGCTCGCGGTGACGACCGACACCGTCGGGACCAAGGTCCTCCTCGCAGCGGAGGCCGGCCGATGGGAGGAGGTCGGCGAGGACCTCGTCGCGATCAACGTCAACGACCTCGCGGCCGTCGGCGCGCGGCCAACCGCGATCGTCGACACGATCCTCTGCGGAGAGGCCGACCCGGTGGCGTTCGCGGCCATCGGTCGGGGCATCCGGCGCGGACTCGCCGCCGCCCGGTGCTCGCTGATTGGCGGCGAGACGGCGCTCGTCGGCGAGATCGTCCGGTCGATCGACCTGGGCGCGACCGCCGTCGGCTTCTTTCCCGGGCGTCGGCGCCCGATCCTGGGCGACCAGATCCGCCCGGGGGACCGTCTCCTCGGGATCCGCTCCTCCGGTTTTCACGCGAACGGCTTCACCCTCGTGCGACGGCTGGTTCGCGAGTCGTCCGTCCGGTTGAGCCGGCCCCGCCCCGGCGCCCGCGTGCCCGTCGGTACCGAGCTGCTGGCTCCTACCCGGACGTACAGCGACGCCATCGACGCGATCGCGGACACGCCGGGGGTGGTGGGCCTTGCCCACGTGAGCGGCGGCGGGGTCCGGAACCTGGTGCGACTCAGCCGCTCGGTGGAATTCTCGCTCGCGAACTGGCCCGCGACACCGGGGCTCTTCTGCTGGCTCCAGGGGTTGGGCGGCATTTCCGATCGCGAGATGTTCCAGACGTTCAACATGGGGATCGGATTCATCGTCGTGGTTCGGCGGGCGGCGGAGCGGGCGGTCCGCGCCCGGCTCCAGGCCGCCGGCGCCCGAGGGGTCTTCCCGATCGGTACGGTCCGCGCCGGCGCGGGAGTGACGGTGCCCTCCTTCGACCTGGCCTATCGAGGGTACGACTGAGCGTCGC
>JASHXN010000068.1 GCA_030043505.1 Thermoplasmata archaeon | reverse complement strand
GTTCGCCCGCTCCGCCGTATCGCTACGTCGGCACGCGGAGCTGAAGAGAAGCCACAAGCGCGTGAAGGTAGCCGGCGCTGCCTCGGTCACCTTGTTCGCGGTTGCGACCTGTCTCGTCGGGCAGAGTTCCGGTTGGGCTGCGCACAACCTCAACCTCGGTTACGGCCTCCTGATCGCCGGTGGCTTGGCCGCAGTGGTGGGTGGGATTGCTACGGTATTGCTCGGGATGACGGACACGTCGTCATCGCCGAAGGGCCCCGCGGCTCCCAAGGGACCCTAGGACCGAGCGTCCAGGTTCCCGCGTTCCGCCCGTCGCCCTTGGCCGTCGGTCGAACCGGCCGGACGAGGGAGTCACGGTTTCGGAGTTGCGAGGTGACCGTGGCCCTGCCCATCCCGAACCGTTCCGGCCACGTGCGCCCAGCGAAACTGTGCTGGCCCCCCGCCGTCCGGGGGGCCTTTCTGCGGGTCGGAATTGGGGGTGCTTCGCCGCTTCGTCCCTAATGTACAGACCAGTCAATGCCCGGTGAGCGTCTTGACCGAAGCGCCGGTCCTTGAGGAGCAATCCCGTAGAAGCTTCGCAGCCGACCCCCGAGGGACGACCCAACACCATCTGGTGCGGGTCCGCGATACCCGCCTCCTCGCCTCCGCTTACCTCGCCGCGACCTCGGGCGTCCTCATCGTGGCCAACGGGCTGTTCTTGGTGGCGGTACGCGCCCCACCGATACTTTCGGACCCCAAGGTTCCCGACGGCTGGCTCGTGGGTCTCGGTGCGTGGGGCGCATTTCTCGGGTTCTGCATCGCCGCCCTGGCGTTCACGCTGTGGCCCCCTCGAGATGAACATCACTCCGGAGGACTCGCCCTGATCGCACTCGCGGTCGTCTCGCTCTCCGCGGGCGGCGGCTTTCTGGTCGGGACGCTGCTCGCGGCGGCGGCAGGGGCTGTGGCCATGAGCGTTCCTAACGGTCCCTGCTACCTGCTCGTCCCGGCGGACCGGGGTCCTTGCCGCTCCTGCGATGCCCTCATCCTACGAGATCTGCCGAGCTGTCCCCGGTGCGGCTTCACGCCCGATCCCGACTCGACGGACGACCCCGCGTCGTAAGCCGACTCGCAGGTCCCCTCGAGCCGTCCGCGGAAGGTTTAGTTCCGCGTCCCGGTCCCGACCCGATGGCGTCGACCCCTCGTTCCCCCTGTCCTGTCGAGCGTCCCGAGCGGTATCGTGCCGCCAACCGTGCGGCGTGGGACCGGACCGCTGGATGGTACGAGACCCACAATCGACGCGACCTGGAACGCTACGGGGGCGAGGCGTGGGGCATGTTCCGCGTCCCCGAGCGAGAGCTTCAGTTGCTGGGCCCGGTTCGGGGGCGGGACATCCTCGAGCTCGGGTGCGGGGCAGCGTGGTGGTCGATCGCCCTGGCGCGCAGAGGGGCTCGAGCCGTGGGGCTCGACTTCTCGCCGACCCGCCTCTCGCAGGCTCGGGCGAAGGTTCGCGCCGCCGGACTCGACGTTCCCCTGATCGCCGCCCCGGCCGAGCGGACGCCGTTTCCGGATGCGAGTTTCGACCTCGTCCTGTCCGATTACGGGGCGACGACCTTCGCGGACCCGTTCCGGACGGTCCCCGAGGTCGCTCGAGTCCTGCGGCCCGGCGGCGTGTTCGCCTTCGCGCACGCCGGGCCGCTCCGTTCGGTCGCCGAGACGCTGGCCCGTCGGGGGATGTCGCGTCGGCTCGTGCGGGACTACTTCGGTCTCCACGCGCTCCGCACGGCGGACACCGTGGAGTTCCAACTCACCTACTCCGACTGGTTCCGCCTCTTCCAGGAGAACGGACTGGGGGTCGAGCGGTTGATCGAACCCGTAGCGCCCCGGAACCCGCTCAGCACTTACCTCTCGAAACGGGATCAGGAATGGGCGCGTCACTGGCCGATCGAGTGTCTTTGGAGCCTACGGAAGACGTCGGCTCCCGGGAGAGGATCCGGAGTTGATCGCCGACGCCCCGGCCGGCGCAAGTAGCAGACACCGATGACGTCGAACACCGGCTCCCGGCTGCGATCTCTCTCGTGTCCCCCTTGCGGTTCCAGCGTTCCGGCCGATGGCGTGCACGGCACGTGCCCCACGTGCCACGGACCGCTGTTCGCGACGTACGACCTCGCGGATTTCCGAGGTCGAGAGTGGTGGGAGAGGATCCCCGGTCGACCTGCCTCGTTGTGGAGGTACCGCGAGCTCTTACCGGTCCGTACGACCGAGTCGGTCGTCACGCTGGGGGAGGGGCTCTCGCCGGTCCTGCACCTCGGTCGGCCCGCCGAATTCCCGCAGATCGACCTCTCGGTCAAGGACGATGGAGGATTGCCGACCGGTTCGTTCAAGGCGCGTGGCATGGCCGTAGCGGTCTCCCGGGCGCGCGAGCTGGGCCTTCGCCGCCTGTTCGTCCCGAGCGCAGGGAACGCCGGCATCGCGTTAGCGGCGTACGCCGCGCGGGCGGGGCTGAGCGCGACCGTCTACCTCCCGCGCGCGGCGGCCCCGGGAAGCGACCGTGCTGCCAGCTTCCTGGGGGCGAACGTGGTGCGGGCCGGGGAGACGATCCGAGACGCCGGCGAGGAGGCCCGCCGCCGCGAGGCGGGCACCGGCGCGTTCGACATGTCGACGCTGCGCGAGCCGTACCGGGTCGAGGGAAAGAAGACCATGGCCCTCGAGATCGTCGAGCAGTGCGGCGCCGACGCTCTCCCGGACGCCATCGTCTATCCCACCGGCGGGGGCACGGGCTTGGTCGGCATGCACAAGGGATTCGCCGAACTCCGCGAACTCGGCCTGGTCGAGGGCGAGCCGCGGCTGATCGCGGTGCAGTCGACCGGCTGTGCGCCCGTGGTCCGAGCGATCGAGCAGGGAGCCCCTCGGGTGGAGCCGTGGGCGGAACCTCGGACGATCGCCTCCGGGCTGCTCGTTCCCGCCCCGTTCGGCTCCGAAAGAGTGCTGGACGCGATCCGGGCCTCGAAGGGGTCGGCGGTCGCGGTCTCCGACAGTGCGATCGCCTCGGCGTCGCGGACGCTTGCGTCACGTTTCGGCCTCCTCGCCTCGTCGGAAGGCGCCGCGACCTGGGCGGCGCTTCCGGAACTCCTCCAACGGGGCCTGGTCCGGCCCGACGAGCGTATCCTCCTCTACAACACCGGAACCGGGCTGGCCCACGTAGCGTAGACGGCCGTCGCCCGGATCTGGATAGGCGCGGGCGGGGCGGCACCTTCTCGTGCGTGCGGTCCCGGTGGAATACCGGTCTCCGGCCTGCTTCTCCGCGCGGTCCGGGTGACCGTCAGAGGCCCGCGCGCGCGGCGCCCGCCACGGCCCCGACCAGGAAGACGAGGAAGAATCCCCCGATGAGGAGGGGACCCGCGCTCAGTTGAACCCCCAGCGCGAACCCTAGTGCGGCCAGGTAGGCGATCATCAATCCAAGGTGGAGGGCAAAGCGGGCCGCCCCGGACCGTTGGAACCCTGGATCGAGCGGAACGTTGGCGGCGGGGGCGCCAAAACATCGGTAAGCGATGTACGCGACCCAGAGTCCCCACAAGGCGAGGACGCCGACCGCGAACCACCACTCCCACACGGGGGTCGGCCCCGGATTGCTCGACACCGGCACGTAGAACGCGATCGCGAGGCTCACGTTCACGATACGAACCGTCAGCGTGCCGCCGCCGGGGTTCCCGAGGTCGTTTCCCACCGGGAGGACTCGGAACGTGTAGTTTCCCGGGCTCAGGTCGGAGTAGCGGGCCGTGGTCGTGTTCCACGCCCGCGTCGTACCGTTGAACGTGACGAACCAGGTGGTACCGGCAGGAAGCCCCGTTTCGGTGAAGGTGGCGGTGTACGGCCCGGCCCAGGTGAGGCGGAAACTGACGGGCTCGCCCCGGGCCGTGTGGTCGAGCGTCACGGATCCGGAATCCGGACTCGCAGTGTACCCGGCCGACCCGACGCGGAAGGTGTAGGTACCGTACGCGACGATGAACGGGATCGATGCGGAGGAGCTGCTCTCGTTCTGACCGTTCAGTTCGGCATACCAGCGGGTGTGAGCCGGCAAACCGGTTTCGTTGAATTCGATGAGCCCCTCGGAGGTGGTTCCCGGAGCGACTCGAGTCTCGGACACGTTAGGTGAGCCGTGGGCATCCCTCACGTCGACCATCGCGGGAGCGAGACGGGCAGCGGGCCCCATCGGAGTACCGGCGCCGAAGGCAGCGACGACGCAGAACGTGACGAGAAGACCCAGCCCTCCCCAGGCCGAGCGGGGAATAGCACGGCCCGGTGGGCGCCTGACGTGATGCTGTCTCTGCGGACGGTTCATGCCCCGCGTTCTCGAGAAATCCCGATGGCGCATGGGCGGATGAACGCGCGGAAGCGGGTGGGAAGGTTTTGGAGAGCAGCGCATCGAGTCGACGGTCCGAGTTTCCACGCGCCCTCGCGTCGAGGTCCGACGCTAGCACCCTGGGTCGCGATCGATGCAACCCCATACCCTAACGAAGTGTGGTCGGTTGGCCGTGCCGTGACTACGTCGATGCAAGCCCCGCTCCGCGACGCGGCCGAGCGAACTCGCTCGCACCGGGGGCTGGGAGGCTCAACTGGTTCGGGTGCGTGGCGAGCCGGCGGCGGGTGGGGTCTCGCCGAGCTGGGCGTCCGGCCGGCGAGCTCGTCGGGGAGACACGACAGCCGAATCGGACAGGAGGTAGGACCGTGAGTTCCTCCGCCTCCCCGCTGATGTTCGGTGCCCTGGCCCGTTATTACGACCTGCAGTACGCCACCAAAGACTACCGGGCCGAAGCACAACGTCTCGAGGAACTCGCACGCCGTTACGGGCGTTCGGGCGGCGACGCTTGGCTGGATGTCGCCTGCGGCACCGGAAGGCATCTGGAGATCCTTCGGGGTAGGTACCGTGTGGTCGGGGTGGATCGGAGTCCGCAGATGCTCCGGGTCGCTCGACGCCGCCTCCCCGGAGTCGAGGTCCATCTCGGGGACATGCGGAACTTTCGTCTCTCCGATCGGTTCGATGTACTCTCGTGCCTGTTCAGCGCGATCGGCCATCTACGGACCGAGGCGGAACTGCGGCGAGCGTTCGCGAACTTCGCCCGTCACGTGAAGCCCGGAGGGGTGGTGATCGTCGAGCCGTGGATCGAGCCGTCGAGATTCTTTCCGGGGCACGTTCACGGCATCGTCACCCGTTCCCGGGAGCTGGTCGTCGCGCGCGTGTCGTACGCGGACCGCCGCGGAAACCGCTCGCGCGTCACCTACCACTACCTCATCGCCGAGAAGGGCCGGGGGATCCGGCACCTTGCCGAGACGGACGTCGGTCTCCTGGTGTCGCGTCCGAACCTGCTCCGGGCGATGCGGGACGCGGGCCTGCGGGCCCGCTTCTACCGACGGGGGCTCGGATCGGGTCGGGGCCTGCTCGTGGGCACCAAACCGATCCGAGAGCTCCGGGGACGGCCGGCCGGACGTAACCGCTCAAGCGCCGGGCCCTAACGGAACCGGGGAGTTGGCCTAACTACGGCATATCTTCCGCCGACGTAGAAATACCCGGCGCACGGTGGACGCCCCGATGGGCAGCACCCCCTCCACGACCTCCGAGCACCGACTCGCCGGACGATCGCCTCGACCCTGGATTCCGGCGACCGCCGTCCTCGTCGTCGCCGTGGCCCTCCTGGCTTGGCCGGCTCTTCTCCCTTCCTCGGCGGCGAACGGTAGCGCCCCGCCCGGTTCCCCTGCGGCCACGCTATCCGTTGCGACCTCGGGAGGCAACGCGTCCTCCTGGCAGAACATCACCTCGACCGTGGGAAACTCTCCGAGCCTGCGGTCGAACTCTCAGATGGCCTACTCCCCGGCGCTGAACGAGACGATCCTTTTCGGAGGATACGTCGGCATCGGCGGGAATGCCTTCTTCAACGACACGTGGAGCTTCTCCTCCAACCACTGGAAGGAGCTGTTCCCGGCGCGCGCGCCCGTGCCGCGCTCGGGTGCCGGCCTGGTCTACGACCCCGCCGCGCGGGCGCTCGTCCTGTTCGGCGGCCGGAACGACACGGGATTCTTCAACGACACGTGGGAGTTCAACGCGACCGGCTGGCACAACGTTTCGACAACGGTCGCCCCGAGCCCCCGGTACGACTTCGGGATGGCGTACGACCCCGCGGTGGGCGGGATCGTGCTGTTCGGCGGGGGGATCGGCAACGTTCCGGCGGGAACGTTCACCAACTTCACCTTCTACAACGACACGTGGACGTTCGTCAACGGGATCTGGAAGAACATCACGGCGTCGGCCGGCACCCCTCCTCCGGGCCGGTTGATGCGCTATCAGATGGCGTACGACGCCGGGGACGGCGAGCTGGTCCTGACCGGCGGGTTCATGCCCGTGCCGTACGGGACCGAAGGGCCGTGCGGCTACCAGACGTTCGACCCGTCGTGGGGAACGACCTGGACGTTTGCCGAGGGGGTCTGGTCCGAAGCCCATCCGGCCGGGCCCTCTCCTCCTCCGGGGATGGGGACCGTATGGTTCGACTCCGAAGCGAACGAGACGCTCTACTACGAGGGGATGTGGTCGCGCGGGGGGGTCTGCGACGTCTCCGGCAACCAGGTCTGGGCGTTCTCCGCCGGGAACTGGACGCTGGTCACCGAGGGGAACATCTCCGCCCCGGTCGCCCGGGAAGGGACCATCTTCGTGGACGATGTAGGCGACGACGAACAGGTGGAGTTCGGCGGGGAGATCTCCGCGACGGCGACGGAGTACGGCGCAGGGTACCTCAACGACACCTGGACGTACCAGCCTACCTGGGTGACGTTCCACGAGAGCGGGGCGCCGACCGAGACCGAGTGGAAGGTGAAGATCGCCGGAGCCGCGAACACCACGTCGAGCGGCCCGCTGGTCTTCGTCGTGGCCCCCGGCACGTACTCGTACGTTGCTCAGGCAACGGTCGACGGAACGGAGAAGGGCACGGAGTCCGGCAGCGTGACGCTAGCGCACGGTCCCATCGCCGTCGCGCTCGTGTACGGACGGCTCACCACGCCCCCTACCTCCTCGTTCCCCGCCGCGCGCTCGCTGCCGTGGGAGCTATCGCTGGTGGTACTCGCCGCGGTTCTCGCCGCGCTGGGTGCTGGAGCCCTAGGTTGGTTCGGGGCGAGCCGCCGGGAAGCCCGGCTTCGATCCGAAGGTGATGAGCTGGTGGACCGCATGCGGACCCAGGCCCGAGACGACGGGACCGACCGTTTCGAGGGACGCTAGGCCGCCAGCCGACAGCGTTTGAGCCGGTCGGAGTATCACGGCCGGTCGCGGAGGAGGCTCGGTCGGCGCATGGATTGGCCCGGCCTCTTCGCGCTGGGGATCGTCGTCGGGGCGGCCTTGGGCCTCCTCCTCGGGCCGCTGGCCCGCTACGTCCGAGCTCGTCTCCGTCGGACGCCGCACCCGCTCGGCGATCCTACGGTCGAGGTCCTCACGCTGCCCGCAGAAGTTCCCCCCGCGATCGAATTCACGAACCGGACGGAAACGCTCGGACCCGCCCCCGTGCCGGCCGACCTCCCGCCGTGGGGGTCGGAATCGGGGGGTGCCTCCGCGGCGGCGAGAACTCCGTCGGTCGAGACGGTCACCCTCTCGCGTCGCATCGTGCTGCACCTCTTCGAGCGGGGGCGCCTGGGCCCCGACGACGTGGGCTCACCCGAGGCGACCCAGCGCGGCATCGGCGTGGTTCTCTCCGCGGAGCAGAGCGCGATCTCCAAGGTGGTCCGGCGGCTGATCGCCGCCGGGATCGTCGAGGTCGGGCGACGGCACGTCCGGGGGTGGGATCGCCGGGTGAACGTCTACACCCTGACGCGACGGGGAGAGCTGCTAGCGCACGAGCTTCGTTCCCGGGCCACGGTGACCCCCTCGTCGTCGGGCTCCGCCGACCCCTACGGACGACGCCCCACCTCGGTCCACCGGCTCGAGCAGGTCCCGCGGGGTTGACCGGTCCGCCCGGGGCGGCGGAACCCCCGGCGAACTTCGGATCCTCCGAACGGAATTCGTGGGATCCGGCGATCCGCTTCGGCGGGCGTGGTCTTCGCGAACCCTCGGCGCCCGCGCCGATCGACGGGGTCGAGGCGCGCCGCCGTGGGCTCGGCTCGCGGGGGCCGTCCGGTAGAGGATATCTCTCGGGCCGGGGTTTCGGGGTTCGGAGGCGCTCCCGACGACCCGTTACCGCCGGGCCATCTCCGCGTGGGATTCGACCTTTCTCAGAACGGTCGATCCAACGCGCGAGCGGCGGATGGCCGCGGTCCTGCGGGCGCTTCGGCTCCGCCCGAAGGGCCCGCTTCGGGTCCTCGACCTTGGCACCGGGCCCGGCGCGCTCGCGGTGCGGATCCTCCGGCAATTCCCCCAGAGCACGGTCGTGGGTCTCGACGCGGACCCCGCCCTCCTGGAAGTGGGGCGGCGCGCCCTGGCCCGGTTCCGCGGTCGGGTCACCTGGGTGCTGGCCGATCTGAGGACGGAGGAGTGGGCGTCGTCGCTCCGGCCGGGCAAGTTCCACGCCGTGGTCTCCTCGTTGGCGCTCCACTGGCTGGAGAAGAGCGAATTGCGACGGGTCTACCGCGACTCCCGAGAGCTGCTGCAGCCAGGAGGAATTCTCGTGGAGGCCGATTTCCTCCCCCACGAGGAGCTCGAGGCTCGACCCCGCTCTCGGACAAGAGGTCCCGCGCGAAACTCGCGCCCGCCGAGTTCGAAAGCCGCTCGCGAATTCAGGACTCGGTGGGCGGCGTGGTGGCGAAAACTCGAGGAGGACCCGGCCCTGCAGAGCGCCCTGGAGTCCCGGAGGGTCCTCATCCCCGGAGAGATCCCTCCTCGCCGCACCTGGGGTCCGGAGGTGCCCGCCTCGGTCGAGTTCCATCTGCGCGCCGTACGACGCGCCGGATTCTCCTCCGCGTCGGTGGTATGGGAGGAACGGGGGATGCGGGCGATCGTAGCGACCACCTGAATCTTCGTGGTCTCCGAGCCCGGGCGAGAACGGTGCGGAGCGCCCTCCCGATTACCCAAGGTTACTATCTCGGCAAATCCGGAACTCCCGCCTTCGTGCGGCAACGGTGCGGCCGCGGTACCGGAATCCACCCCTTCGGTTCGGAAGAATGCGAAGCGACTACCGGCGGAGAAACTCGTCAGGAAAACCTGCCGGGCTATGAACCCCCTCGGACCATTCTCCGAGCATGCGCGCAGCGGCCCGGGAAACGGCGATCGTCGAAGAGTGGACTCCGAAGGCGGACCCCGAAGGGCGCTTTTCGACCGGGATCCCTGACTTCGACCGGCTCCTCGGGGGAGGCTTCCCCCGGGGCAGCATGACCCTGGTAGGTTGGGACGAAACCGTCGGAACCGAGGATCTGGACCTGCTCCTCTTCCCGACCATTCTGAACATGCTCCATCACTCGCGAGGGATGATCGCGGTCCTTCCGTCGCGGGACTCCCCCCACCAGTTCCGCGCCCGGCTCACCCGCTACGTGACCCGACGCCGGTTCGACAGCCGGGTCCGAGTGGTCGATTATGTGGGCGAGGACGAAGGACACTCGTACGTGGTCACGATCCCGAGCCGGGCGATGACGGAGAACGACCGGCCCGCGACCGAGAAGGAAAGGAAGGTGGCGATGGCCAAGATGGAGGCGGCCGAGAAGGCAGCCGCCGGAGGCCGGAAGAATCCGATCCTGGAGCTCTACTCCTTGGACGTCATGGAGACGCTGATGGGGCCGGACCAGGCGGCCCGGATGTTCTTCCACGGCGCGAAACGGTCCCGGCACATGGGCAACCTCCTCCTGGCGCTGATGGGGCCGGGCCTCGCGACGGCGGTCGGCGCTCAGAAGATGGCCGACCTCGAGATCCGGCTCCACCGCGACGAGGTCGGGTTGATCGTCCACGGCGTACGGCCTTCGTTTCCCGGGCACGTGGTCACGGGGGACCGCGCCGCCAGAGCCCCGCAGGTCGCGTTCGTGCCTCGTCCGGGCTAGCGGATCACCGGGCTCGCCGGGCGCAACGCCCGTCGCGCGGAGAACGGCCCCCACCGGCCGATCCGGGCAGGTAACGCGCCCGCGGCCAGCGAAAGGCGGAACGTCGGTCAGCTGTCACCACGTTCATCCCTTGGCCGTCTCTCCCCGCGGAGTGGACTCCGCGCTCTATATCGTCCGGCCGTTCCGGCCGGGTGATTACGACCGAGAAGCCGCCGTTCACGGCCGTATCGCGCCGGAAAGAACGTTCACGGCGGAGGGGATCCGCCACTTCGACGAGAGGGTCTTCGTACCTCCCCTGACCAACGTCAAGCTCGTCGCCGAGCACCGGTCGTCGGGGGAGCCGGTCGGGTTCGGGTATCTTCATAGCGACGTGGAGAGCGTCGACCCCCGGAACCTTTGGGTCGATGTCGTCGTGGACCCGAACCACCAGGGACGGGGCATCGGGCGTGCCCTCGCGACGGCGATCGGACTCGAAGCGGAGCGTCGGAACGCCGAACGCCTCTGGACGGCGGCCCGCGTTGCGGACGCGCGCGCCGTCAGTTTTCTAGGACACCAGGGGTTCCTGGAACGCGCGAGATCCTGGAGGTCCTGCCTGGATCTGCGCCGCGCAGCGGAGCTGCCGGATCGCTCCGCCGAGTTGAGCCGAGAAGGATTCTCGTTCACCAACCTGGCGCAGGAGGATCTCGAGGACCCTAGACTGCTCCAAGAGGTGTACGCCGTCACCGTCGCGGTCTCGGAGGATGAGCCCCGCCTCGGCGCCTACACTCCGATCACCTTCGAGCAGTTCGTCGAGCGGGACCTTCACGGTCCGGGCTTCCTCCGGGACGGCTTCTTCCTGGCAAGGAGGGGCGGAACGTTCGTGGGTCTCTCCGCGGTCTGGCGGGCCGACGGAGCGCCCGAAACGCTCCAGCAAGCGTTCACCGGCACTCGCCGCGAGGTTCGCGGGAAGGGAGTGGCGACCGAACTCAAGCGGCGGGTCGTCGCCTACGGACGGGCCCACGGCTATCGGTACATCCGGACCGGCAACGACAGCCGGAACCTCCCGATGCTCGCGATCAATCGCAAGCTGGGGTTTCAGCCGGAGGCCGTGCGCATCCTGGCGGAGAAGAAACTGGGGGGCGGATCCGGCAGGCTCCCGTAGTCGCTCGAGCCCTTGCTCGCGGGCGTGGTCCCGGACAGACTGCGCGAACTTGACCGCCCGCGTCGGCCCGTCAAAGGTCGCGAGAAACCCGTCCCCGGTGGTCTTCACCAGGTGGCCGTGGAACTTCACCGTCTCCGCGCGCGAGACGGTGAAGAACGAATTCAGCAGCTTCCTCCAGACATCGTCGCCGAGGCGGGACGCGAGCCGGGTCGATCCCACGATGTCCGCGAAGACGACGGATTTGAGCACCCGGTCCTCGTCCGGAACGCGGGTCGGCAAGCCCGCGAGGAACCCGATCTGGGCCCTCAAGGACGCTGCGCGAGCCTCAGGATTCGCCCAGAAGAAGTGATCCTGTCCGGGGACCGAGACGAGCTGCGCGCCCGCGACATGCTGCGCGACGAAATCCGAGCTCTCTTCCCGCACCGCCCGATCCCCCGGGCACTTCAGGACGACGGTAGGGACGTGCACCGCGGGGAGCGCGGACCGGACGTCGATGGCGAGGTTCATGCGGGCGAGGGCCGCCGCGGCGGACGGGGAGGAACCGAAACGGATCACCCGGCCGAACCAGCGATGGAACTCCGGGTCGGCGCGTCGGCTCGGGGCGAAGAGTTGGATCAACCGGTCGATGTGGGACGGGGACCCCCAGTCCTCGTCGGACTGCCGGATCGCGTCCTCCACCTCCTCGCGTCGCGAACGGGAAATCCGGGGCCCAGCTCCCCCGGACGATCGGTTCGATGAGCATGAGCCCGACGGTCCGCTCGGGGTACGTGGCGGCGAAGAGGAGCGCCATCGCGGCGGTGTCGGT
>JASHXN010000067.1 GCA_030043505.1 Thermoplasmata archaeon | reverse complement strand
ACCGCCGAGGCCGTGCCCAGGCCCACTACGGCCGCTAGCCCAAGGAAAACCGTCAGGATCGTCCCGATCGCCGCTCGACGCCGTTCGAACATCTTCTGTTCCCCTGACCGGTTCCGCGGACCGGCCGGCGGGTCGAACGCACCGCTCCACTTCAACTCGACGCGGGCGGTTTTTAGCGTGGTTTGGAACGGCGGCCTCCCGTCTCGCCTCCCCGCGGTAGGAGGAACGGTCGTCGGGCCGATGCATCCCGGGCGCGCGCTCTCCGTACGCGCCACAGCGTCCGTCTTGTAGGACGATCCCCTCGCCCGAGCACGACCGAGTCGAAGCACCCCTCACCCAGCCGCGCGTGGCTCTCCTGGAGCAGCGGCAAGGACTCCGCCTACGCGCTCGAGACGGTCCGCCGTTCCGGGGAGCTCGAGGTCGTTCGTCTGCTCACGGTCGTCACCGAAACGTTCGGTCGCGTCTCGATGCACGGGGTCCGGGAGGAACTATTGGACGCGCAAGCGGCGGCGGTCGGGCTGCCCCTCCACAAGGTTCGGATCCCGTCGCCTTGCCCGAACTCGACGTACGAAGAAGCGATGGCGCAGGCGCTTCGGATCGCCGAAGCGGACGGGGTCCACGACATCGTGTTCGGCGACCTTTTCCTCGAGGACGTTCGCGCGTACCGCGAGGAC
This sequence comes from Thermoplasmata archaeon, assembly GCA_030043505.1. Next base: position 2,573 of record JASHXN010000067.1, on the reverse strand, counting down.
CGGCTGCGGCCCGCCGGGTTCCGGGCCCATTTCCCGCTGTGGGGCCGGCCCACCGCTGCGCTCGCGCGGGAGATGGTCCGCTCCGGCGTGGAGGCGACGATCTGCTGCCTCGACCCGCGCAAGCTGCCGGCGCGGTTCGCCGGACGGCGGCTGGACCTTCCGTTGCTCGACGAACTCCCTCCGGACGTCGATCCGTGCGGGGAGCGGGGGGAGTTCCACACCTTCGTCAGCGCGGCGCCGGGCTTCGCCCACCGCTTGGAGGTCCGGACCGGAGTCACCGTCGAACGCGACGGCTTCGTCTTCACCGACCTGCTCGCGGGGTCGGCCCCGGCGTCTCCCGGTTAGGGCGCTGCCGCTCCGGCGCGCTCGACCGTCGCGGCAAGCGCCTCGACGATCGCGTCGTCGTCGTTCGGCATCGGGACCCGCCGGTAGTCGATGCCGTGCGCCACGGCGAACTCGCGGACGACGACGTCCAGGTCGTACAGCACTTCGAGATGGTCGAAGACGAAACCGAACGAGGCGACCAGCTGGGTGCGCGTCCCCCGGCGTTGCCAGTCGAGCATCACGTCGTGGATGTCGGGCCCCAGCCACGGCTCGGTCGTGTTCCCGGCGCTCTGGTAGGTGAACGCCCAGTCGGTGAGGTGGGCCGTGCGCGCGATCGCTTCGGACGTCTCCCGGAGCAGCGTCGGATACGGGTCGCCCCGTTCGAGCATCCGTTGCGGGAGACTGTGCGCGCTCAGCAGGACCGAACGATGGGGATCGTCGACGGTCCGGAGGGCGGCGGGGATGGCGCGGGCCCAGTACCCGATCCAGTGCGGGTCGAGGTGCCAGTCGAGGCGAAGCTCCACGTCGATGGGGGACGCGGCGGCGTGGCGGCCCTCGGCGACGCCCTCCCGGTACGGCTCTCCGATCCAGAGCGAAGGGTACGGCGTCGTCGCCACGGCGATCAGGCGGCGTACGCCCTGCCGCGCCGCCTCCGGGATGACGTCCCGGAGCGCCGGCCGGCCGTGCTTGACTCCCAAGAAGACGGGCGGCCTCCCTCCGTCCCGCGCCAGCCGCCGCTCCAGCTTCGAGCGGAGCGACGCCAGGATCTTCGGTTGCGGCGAGCCTCCGATGCGGTCGTAGCGGCGGCGGTACTCCTCGACCGTGGCGGCCGACGGTCCCTTGCCGTGCATCACCTCCCGCAGGTAGGATTCCAACTCGTCGCCCGTACCTGGACTTCCGTACCCCATGAGGAGCACGCCGGTCCGTCCGTCGTCCCGCAGCGTGGTTCCGCTCATCGTCGCGACTCCGTCGCACGGTGGACGACCTGGACGAGGTCGGCGACGCGCTCCGGGTCGGTCTCGGGGAGCACGCCGTGGCCTAAATTGAAGACGTGCGCACGCCGGTCGGGTACGTCCGCGAGGACCTTCCGGGCCTCGGCGTGCACGACGTCCGAGCCCGCCAGGAGGACCGCCGGATCCAGGTTCCCCTGCAGCGCCCCCGCGGCGCCGATCCTCCGGCGGACCGTTCCGAGCGGCTCCCGGCTGTCGACCCCCAGCGCGTCGGCGCCGGCGCGGGCGAGCAACTCGAGCAGGTGGGAGGAGCCGGTGGAAAAGTAGATCGTCGGACGATGGAGCGGCCGGAGCGCGTCGAAGATCCTTTGGAGCGGGGCGAGCAGGTGGCGCTCGAACACGGCGGGCCCGACGGCCCCGACCCAGGTGTCGAACAACTGCAGCGCCGCGGCCCCCGCTTCCGCCTGCATCCGCAGGTAGTCGATCGTCATCTCGGAAAGACGCTCCACGAGCCGGTCGAACGTCCCCGGGTCGTTGTACAGCAGCCGCTTGGTCTCCGTCAGCTCGCGTGAGGCCCGGCCCTCGACGAGGTACGAGGCGAGAGTGAACGGAGCGCCGGCGAACCCCACGATCGGCCGGTCGTGCTCCTGCTCGAGGAACCGTTCGATGGCTCCTCCGACGTACGGCACGTCGCGCGCCGCCACGAACGTCCGCAGTCCGTCGACGTCCGCGCGGGTCCGCAACGGGTGCGGGACGACCGGGCCGACGCCGGGGTCGATCGAGAACTCCACTCCGAGGCCGTCGAACGGCAGCGTGATGTCGGCGAAGACGACGCCCGCGTCCACATCGTACCGTTGCAGCGGCTCGAGGGTGACGCGGGCGGCGAGCTCCGGCGTCCGCGCGAGCTCCAGGATCGGGTGCTCCGCTCGGAGCGCGCGATACCCGGGCAAGTGACGACCCGCCTGGCGCATCAGCCAGATCGGGGTCCGTTCGGGGACCTCTCCGCGGAGCGCTTGGAGCAGGTACGGTCGGGTCATCTACGGCTCCGGGGCGCCCGCAGAGCCCGGCGGAGGACGGGGGCAGCTCGGTCCAAACCGCCCGGCGTGACGGCGGCGGAAACGAACGTCGTCTCCAGCGGAGACGGAGGCAGGTAGATGCCTCCCTCGAGCGCGGTGTGGAAGTAACGGGCGTACCGGCGCCGGTCCGACCGCGCCGCCGTCGTCTCGTTCTCCACCGGTCCGTCCGTGAAGAACGTGCCGAGCATCGAGCCGACCCGCTGAACGGTGACCGGACCGGCCC
>JASHXN010000066.1 GCA_030043505.1 Thermoplasmata archaeon | reverse complement strand
GAGCGCCGGATGAGCGGGCTCCTGCTGCAGGACGGCACGGAGGTCTACAAGGGGGCGATCAGTTCGATGGAGGCGTACGGCGCGCTCCTCCCGCCGGTGACCCGCAAGGCCGCGGCCGACGCCGCGCGCCAGGGGATGACGCCGCTCGCGATCTCGGTGGGCAAGCGGATCGTGGGCCTGGTGATCCTGAAGGACGTCGTGAAGCCGGGGATCAAGGACCGCATCCGGGAGCTGCGGACGATGGGGATCCGGACGATCATGTGCACCGGCGACAACCGACTCACCGCCGCCGCGATCGCGGAGGAGAGCGGGGTCGACGAGTTCGTCGCCGAGGCGAAGCCGGAGACGAAGCTGGAGCTGATCCAGCGCGAGAAGGCCGCCGGCCTCCTGGTCGCGATGACGGGGGACGGCACGAACGACGCGCCGGCGCTCGCCCGGGCGGACGTCGGGCTGGCGATGAACAGCGGCACCAGCGCGGCGAAGGAGGCCGGGAACATGGTCGACCTGGACAACGACCCCACCAAGCTGATCGAGATCGTCTCGATCGGCAAGCAGCTGCTGATCACGCGCGGGGCGCTGACGACCTTCTCGATCACGAACGACGTCGCGAAGTACTTCGTGATCGTCCCCGCGATCTTCGCGACCGCGGGGGCGATGACGGCGCCCGGGGTCGCGGCGCTCAACCTGCTCGGGTTCGGCGACCCGTACCGGGCGGTCCTCGCGGCGTTGATCTTCAACGCGGCGATCATCCCGCTGCTGATCCCCCTGGCGCTCGCCGGGGTCCCGTTCCGGCCCCGCAGCGCGATCGACCTGCTGCGGCGGAATCTGCTGACGTACGGCGTCGGCGGCCTCGTGAGCGCGTTCGTCGGGATCTGGCTGTGCTACGTCGCCCTCGGCTACGTTGACGGCCTGGGCGCCGTGCAGGCCGCCGGCGCCTTCATCGCCCACTGGCTGCCGTTGGGGGGCCGATGAGCGCCGCCGCCCGCGAACCGCCCGCGCACCGCTGGACGACGCACGTACGGGCGGCGCTGGTCTACCTGGTCTTCGTGATCGTCCTGACCGGGTTCGCCTATCCGTGGTTCGTCACGGCGATCGCGCAGGAGGTCGAACCGTTCTCGGCGAACGGCTCGCTGCTCCGCTGCCCGAACGGCACCGTCGTCGGCTCGGCCGACATCGCCCAGAACATGTCGGCCGGCAAGCTCGGGCCGGGCCTGTTCTGGTCCCGCCCGTCGTTGACCGACTACAACACCACGCTCGGGGCCGATACGCCGCCGGGACCGAGCGACCCGGCGCTGCTCGCGCTGCTCAACGAGACGCTCGCCTGGATGCGGGCCGAGAACGCCACGGGCAACAGCTCCCCGACGGCGACGCTGCCGCTCTGGTGGGTGACGCCGAGCGCGTCGGACGTGGACCCGGATCTGACGCCGTCCGCGACGCTGGTCCAGATCCCCCGGATCAGCGGGGCGACCGGGATCTCCATCGCGAACCTGACCTCGCTCGTCAACGGGCACATCACGGAACCGTCGCTGCCGTTCCTCGGCGTCCCGTTCGTCAACGTTCTTGAGCTCGACATCGCTCTCCTGGCCCAGGAAGGCCTCTGCTGATGTACCGCCAGATCCTCGTTCCGGTCCAGGTCCCGGCCGAAGTCGAGCCGCTCGTCCGCTTCGCCGCCCCGCTGCTGGAACCGGACGGGGAGATCCGGGTGCTGCACGTGATCCCCGCGACGACCTTGCCGGAAGTGACGCGGGAGTGGCGCGCCTCCGTCAACCTGGTCGTCCCCGCCCACGAGGTCGGGGCCGTGCTCGATGTCCGCGTCGACCCGGAGGTCCGCGCGGCGAGCGATGTCGCGAGCGAGATCCTGGAGAGCGCGGAGAACCACAGCGTCGACGCGATCATCTTCACGCTGCGCGGGGACCGGCGCAGCCGCAACCCGTTCGTCGGGCACACCGCCACGGCGCTGCTGCAGCACGCCCGCTCGGACGTCCTCGTCGTCAACCGGTTGGCGCTGGCGAGCGGCGCCGTCCCTCGGGTCCTGATCCCGACGTTCGGCGCGCGCCCTCCCCCCCGGACGTTCGCGCTCGCCGAGCGCCTCTCGGTGAAGGCCGGGGGGGTCCCGATCGTGACGCTCGCCCTGAACCCGGACGGGAGCGGCGTCGACGCGGCGAGCGGCCCCCGCTCGAGCCGCGGGGTACCGACCGAGGTCCGCCCCGCCCCGTTCGTCGGTTCGCTCCTGGGGCGCCGCCGACGGATCCCGGACGCGATCCTGCAGGCGGCGGCGCGGGAGCGCTACGGGCTGCTGGTCGTCGGCGACGAGGCGGTCGCCGGCGGGGCGTTGCTGACCCGCCGCTTCCTCGAGGAGCTGTTCCGGAACGCCCCGTGCCCGGTGCTGGCCGTGCGGAGCTAACGCGGAGACACGGCGGTGGCCGTCCTCTGGTTCGTGGGCCTCGGCCTGGACGACGAGCGGGGGCTCTCTCGGCGGGCCTTGGAGGTGCTCCGGCAGTGCAACGTCTTCGCCGAGGAGTACACGGCGGTCGCCGCGCCGGGTTCGCTCGAGCGGCTGGCGGCCGAGATCGGACGGCCGGTGCGCTCGCTCGACCGGGCCGCCGTGGAGGGGGAGTCCGCGGTCGTCGAAGCGCTCGGGCGCTCGCACGACGTGGCGCTGGTCGTCGTCGGGGACCCGTTCGCGGCGACGACCCATGTGGCGCTGCGGCTCGCGGCGGAGCGGGCCGGCCACACCTGGCGCTACCTTCCGAACGCGAGCATCCTCGTCGCCGCCGCCGGCTTCCTCGGCTTCATGCACTACCGGTTCGGCCGGACCGTCTCGATGCCGTTGCCGGCGCCCGGCTTCGCCCCCCGCTCCCCGCTCGAGCAGATCGCCTCGAACCGGGAACGGGACCTCCACACCCTCCTGCTCCTCGACCTGGCGCCGGAACGGGGCCAGTTCCTGACCGGCGGCGAAGCGCTGGCGCTCCTGCGGCAGCGGGATCCGGACGGCCACGTGGTGCCGCCCGGCGCGAACGTCGCCGTCGCCGCCCGCGTGGGGCGGGAGGATGCCGCCGGGTTCTTCGGGCCGCTCGAGCGGCTGCGCACCGCCGACTTCGGCCCGCCGCTGCACGTCGTCATCGTGCCGGCGCCGAAGCTCCACTTCGAGGAGGAGGCGGCGCTGGAGCGGTTCCGGCTCCGCTAAGGTCGTCGGCTCAGCCGGACGACTTCGGCCCCGGCGGGGTGAGCGCTTCGGCGAACTGCTGGATCCGGAACGGGCGGAGCAGGATCACGTCCGGCCCGGTCCCGGGCGCCGGCGCGGGCGGAGGCCGCGACGCCGGGGCGACCAGCACGATCCGCACGCTCGGCTCCCGCGCGCGGGTGAGCCGGACGAGCTCCGGGGCCGTCCCCTCCGCCAGGTGGGCGTCGAGCACGAGGAGCGCGGGGCGGTGCTGCGAGATCAGCCGGAGCGCGTCGGTCATCCCGTCCGCCTCGCCGTCGACCCGCAGCCGGTGCAGCTGCAACAGGCCCCGCAGCAGGATGCGCATCTGCTCGTCGCCGCTGACGACCAACGCTCCCCGAGCGGACCCGTTGCTCGCGGTCACCCGTTGCGCCTCGCGGGAGGGGCGTCCCGGCAATCCGCCCCGTCGCCACCCGTAGAGGGATTCTGCAACATCTAAAAGAATTGGGCGCCGCGCGCAGCGCCGGACGGGGCGACCCGGCCCCAGTCGACGACCCCGGCGGCCCGCAGGAGGCCGTCGAGCGCCGCATGGTACCCTTCGGCGGGGGCCCGCAGCAGCTCGGCGACGCGGCCCTGCAGGGCCTGCCCGAACTCCTTCTCGGTCGGCGTGAACTGCCAGGCGTGCGACGGTCCCCGCCCGAGCGCGAGCAAAAAGCCGAAGCCGAGCCCTCGCTCCCGACCCTCGCGCGGGAGCGTCTGCAGCACCGTGCGCTCGGCGCCGCCCTCCCCGTGCACGCGGTAGGCGCGGGCGACGTGGTCGGCCCACGCCGCTTCGGGCGTGAGGTGCTCGTACCGCGGGAGCGTGTCGAGCAGCTCCTGCTCCTCCGTGCGGCGCTGCAGCCGCTTGAGGATCTCCGCGACCCGGCCCGGGGCGCCGCGCGCCTCGTCGACGAGCCGCCGGGCCTCCTTCGGGTCGGCGACGATGACCCCGACGATCTCCTCCGCGTGGTTCCCCCAGAGCCGCTCGAGCGCCCGGCTCGCGCTCGGTTCGTCCACCTCGAACGTGCCGCGGTACGGCCCGAGGACCGCCGCGAGCGCCCGCCGCTCGACCGGGGTCGGGTGCAACGCGTCCAGGAACGCGTCGACCTGCGAGCCGAAGCAGACCCCGCCCGCGACGAGCGTCGGCCGGCCCGACTTCTCGAGGCGCGGGCGCAACTCATCCAGGTAGCCGTCGAGCAGCTGGGCGTCGGCGAGCCGCCCGATCGCGTAGCGCTTCACGAGCGCGCGCGGCGCCTCGGGGAGCGCGTGGTGCACGCAACCGTCCCCGCCCCGGCAGGCGACGTTCAACTGCGCGTCGACGACGAACTCCTCCTCGGGCGAGGGCGACGCCGCCCCGTCGGAGAGGCTCGAGAGCAGGTGGCGGTCCTCCTTGGTGCACCGTCGGCAGACGCGGAACGTGAGGTCGGCGCCGGGCCAGCTGACCTGCAGGTACGGCCGGGGCTCCCCGGCGGCGAGGTGGGAGCACCGGTACAGCCGTTGTCCGGACTCCTCGGTCAGCTTGTACGGCAGGTCCGCGAGGCGTTCGGCCACGAAGTCCGCCGGCGGTTCGGCGGAGCGGCCGGTGCACCAGAGCGTCTTGCGCGTCGCGAAGAAGTGGAACCCTTTCCGCGCCCAGTCGAGGTAGCCGAGCAGCAGCCGGTCCGGCTCGTCCGAACGCTGAACGGCGACCTCGGCCTCCCGGCTCGTCGAGGCGAGCGAGGCGTACGAAACGTCGCCCGCTCCGGTCGGGAACGACACGACGACCGGGGTCTTCGGATCGAGCGCGTAGCGGAGCACGCCGGCGTACGCGCGGGCGAGCGGGTCGCCCCAGCGGGAGAGCTTCTGCAGGCGGCGCTCGTCGTCGACCGCCTCGCGAACCTCCTCGAGCTCCGCGCGAAGCCGGTCGAACCGGTCCGTAGGGCAGTCGGCGGTGAGCTTCGGGAGGAGCG
>JASHXN010000065.1 GCA_030043505.1 Thermoplasmata archaeon | reverse complement strand
CCGGCGGTTCCGGTGGGCCGAGGCGATCCACCTGTTCCGGTACGCGTGGCCGCTGATGGGCGGCCTGATGCTCAACTACCTCGTCACCAACATGATCCCGCTGATCGTCAGCGCCAACCTCGACGCGACGCAGCTGTCGGTGTTCCTCACGGCCAACGGCTGGCGCGTGCTCGTCCTGTCGGTCCCGATGGCGGTGGCGACCCCGTTATTCCCGTACCTCGCCGGTCTGCATCGTCAGGAGCGCTACGAGCTCGTGCGCTCGGGGACGTGGCACGCTTTACGGTACTCCGCGATGCTGCTCGTCCCGGGCGTCGTCGCCCTCGTGACGTACCGCTACACGTTCCTCAACGTCTTCGCGAACAAGCTCTACGCCGGGCCGGGCGCCTGGCCGCTCGCCATCCTCGTCGTCGGGGCGATCCCGCTCGCGTTCAGCCAGATCATCCTGTCGAGCCTCGACGCGATCGGGCGGCGGCGCCTCGAACTCTACATCACCGGCGCGCAGGTCGGCGTGCTGCTCGTCGCGGTCGTCGCACTGATGCCCCCGTGGGGGCTCCTTCCGCCGTCCGAAGGGATCGACGCCGCCTCGATCGCCGTCCTGCTCTCCGGGTTCACCGCGCTGACCTTGAACACCTACTTCATGGAGACGCTGATCCGCGTCCACATCGACCCGAAGTCGATCCTGCGGATCACGCTCAGTGCCGCCGCGTCGTTCGCGTCGCTGTCGTTCCTGAACCGGGCCGGCTTCTTCCCTGTCCGATCGTGGTCGCAGCTGCTCACCGCGGTCGTCATCGGCTTCGCGGTCTACTTCCTGATCTGCGCCGCGGTCGGGGAGCTGACCCAGGAGGACGTCCAGCGGATCGGCTCATCGCTCAGCTTGCCCCGGTGGCTCTACATGCCGCTGACCCGACTGTGCCGGGTCCAGCTGACCCCGTCGCTCCCGCCGGTCGACCCCGCCCGGGCGCCCGGCCTCCGCTCCCCGGAGTTCCCGGAACCGTTCACCGGCACCACCGAACTGCCGGCGATGTCGCCGGACAGCACTCCCGAGCCCCCTCCCAACGGCGACAGCGCGGCCGGGCCGGGGAACGACGCCGGTCCGCCGCCCACGAACGGGGACGCGTCGGAGCCCGCGGGGAACGCTCCCGGCGCTCCGCCGCCGTAGGCGTAGGTCCGAGCCCGCTCGCACGCCGGTCGGAAGGAAGGGTTATGCGCGACGCCGCGTCCCGTCCGCCCGCGGGAGGCTCCATGGACGCGACAGCGGCGGCAGATCGACGGGCGGCGTCACCGAGTTGCGGTGCGCGCCGGTCGCCGGTCGGCAGGGGCTCCCACACCCGAGCCCCGGCGATCGGTGTCGCCCGTGCCCGTGGAGGGACGTGGGGCTGAGGACGGCCCGCGTCTCCCCGACCTCGGACAGTTTGTACCGCGCCCAGGTCGGGAGCGGGCCCGCCCGATCCGCCCCAGGAGAGCGATGAGCGACTTTGCGCTGCGCAGCGTCGGGCTGCGCAAGGTCTACACGTCGAAGGGCGCGCCGCCGGTGACCGCGCTCGACGGCGTCTCGCTGGACGTCCGCCGGGGCGAACGCCTCGCGCTCCTCGGCCGAAACGGGGCGGGGAAGACGACGTTCCTGCGGATTGCCTCGACCCTGCTGCGACCGACGTCGGGGACGATCGAGGTGTTCGATGTCGACGTCGACCGGCACCCGGAGCGGGTGCGGCCGTACATCGCGGTCGTGCCGCAGGAGGGAAAGCCGTTCTTCCACCTGACCCCGCGCGAGCAGATCTACACCTACCTGCGGGCGCGCGGCCTCACGCGCGAGACCGCCAAGGCGCGGGCGGAGGCGTCGCTCGAGCGGATGGGCCTGACGGCGTTCGCCGACCGGCTCTCGATCACGCTCTCGGGCGGCCAGCGGCAGCGGACGATGGTCGCGACCGTCATCGCGACGGAGGCGCCGCTCCTGTTCCTGGACGAGCCGTCGATCGGGATGGACCCGTTCGCCCGACGGGCCGTCTGGGACTCGCTCCGCGACCTGAGCCGCCGCGGGTCGACGATCGTCCTGACGACCCACTACCTGGACGAGGCGGACGCGCTCAGCCAGCGCCTGTGCATCATCGAGCACGGCCGTGTGATCGTGAGCGGCACCGCGGAGGATCTCAAGCGCTCCGTCGGCGGGACGTTGAAGGTCCAGCTGCCTCAGGGCGGCGGCTCGGTCGATCGGTTCCGTCCGTTCGGCTCGTGCGTCGTCGACGGGCCGTCGCTCACCGTCATCGTCGCTCCCGAGCGGCTGGGGGAGCTGATGGCCGTCGCTGTCGGGGAAGGGCTCACCGCGACCGTCGGGCCGGTGACCCTCGAGGAGGCGTTCCTGAACGTCGTCGGGAGGTCGATCGATGAGGACTGACGTCGCCGAGGCGCCCCGGCCGTTCCAGGGGCTGCTCGCCTTCCTGCGGACCGAGGCGCTCGTCCAGGCGCACGAGGAGCTCGCGATGGCGACCTCGATGGTCGTCCAGGGGATCCTGCTCGTCTTCGTCTGGATCCTGAACCCCTCGCTGATCGGCGTCGCGCTCCTCGGGGCGGTGATCTTCTCGATGTTCGCGATGGGCCAGAGGGTCCTGAACGAGGCGGCGTACATCCGCATCGACCACAAGGCGAACGAACTGTACCTCGCCGGGCCGCTCACCGCCGAAGGGTACTTCCTCGGGCTCTCGGCCGGCGTGCTGGTCGTCTACCTCGGGCCGGTGATCGCGGTCGGGGTGCTGGCCGAGCTCGTCGTGCACCTCACCTGGCTCGAGACGGGCGTGCTCGTCCTGCTCGCGGGGGTCGTCTGGGTCTGCGCGGCGTCGATCGGCTACGTCCTCTCGACCGCCTTCCGGGACAACCGCGCGATCTGGGCGTACGCCTCGCTGTTCTTCAACGTCTTCGGCGTCCTGCCGCCGGTGTTCTACCCGCTCGGCCTGTTCCCGACGGCGCTGCGGCCGATCGTCCTCCTGATGC
>JASHXN010000064.1 GCA_030043505.1 Thermoplasmata archaeon | reverse complement strand
CGCCCCGCTCACGGCGTTCTATCCGGCCGAGGAGTACCACCGCAACTACTACCGCCGCCACCCCGAGCAGGCGTACTGCCAGGCGGTGATCGCCCCGAAGCTGGCGAAGTTCCGGGCGAAGCATGCCGCCCGACTGGGGAGCGGTGCGTGGTCCTCCTTGAAGAGCGCCTAGCCGGCCACGACCAGCACCGCGAAGTACACCGCAAAGGCGACCAGGATCGCGCCCGACGCGAACCGGACGGCGCGCTCGACCGAAGGCCAGCGACGTACGCCGACGTGGACGAGCCCCGGGAACGAGACGACCCAGACGAGGATCGCCCCGAACAATCCGGCGAGCAGCGCCAGACCTCCGAGGTAGGCGAAGGCGACCCCCGCGGTCAACCACCAGACGAGCTGGAACGGGTTCGACAACCCGATCCCGAGCGCCTTCGCGTACGCGCTCCGGTCGGCCGGCGGCGACGGCGCGTCGTTCCGGCGCCGAAGGAGCAGGAAGGCGAGCAGCGCCATCACCGCCGCCCCGAGCAGGTACACGAACCGCAGGACGGACCCCAGGTCGACGGAACGGTCGAGCAGGTAGACCGCCGCCCCGAGGATCCCGTCGGCGGTCATCGCGCCGAGCCCGGTGAGGACCCCGGCGCGGTACGAGCGGGCCGCGACCGAGGCGATCCAGGCGTTCATCGGACCAGGCGGGGCCGCGAGCGAGAAGCCGAGCAGGAGGCCGAACAGCAGGTCCTCGACGACGTACATCGGTCGCACCCTCCTCAGCGGGGAACGGTCGTGCCCGCACGTGGCGGGCCGGCGGAGGCGTTCACGTCCAGGGCGGCGGACGTCCCCACGGCGGGTTCCCCGGCGCGGTGACCGGGAAGTGGACCTGCACGATCGCGAGGGCGCCGCCCGCCGCCGCGAGCCCGAAACCGAGGACGAGTCCTCCGAGCGCGAACGGGATGCTGAGCACCGCGCAAGCGAGCGCTACGGCGCCCAGGCTGCGCCGGAGCCGGGGGACCGCCGCCATCAGTCCGCCGCACGCCATCGTGACGAGACCGACCCCGACCCCTACGACGAACAGCGGCGTGGAGAAGTGGAAGAAGTGCTCGAGGGCGGCCCCGAACAGCCAGACGACGAAGCCGCCGGTCGTGATCAGCGCTCCCCCGACGGCGGTCAGGATGGCGGCGAGGATTGGGCGTGGTCCCGAAGGCATCGTCCGCGGTAGCCGGGGGGCTTCTTACCGACCGCGGTCGGCCGGGCGCTTCGTTCAGAGCGTCCAGGTCGGACCGCCGTAGCCGGCCGGCGGCCCCTTCCGCGGTCCGGAGCCGAACGGGTCCGGTCGGGGGATGGGAGCCCGTCCTTCCTTGCGCGCGAGGTACGCTTCGATCGCTTCGGCGGCGCGCGAACCCGCGCTCATCGCGTAGACGACCGAGCGGCCGCCGGAGGCGAACACCCCGTCGACATCGCTCATCCAATCCGGCCGCTTCCCCTCCGGCCACGGGTGCCGGGACGGGCTCAGGTCCAACTCGCCGGGGAGCCCGGAGAGGTCGGCCTTCTCTCCGATCGCGACGAGGATCGTGTCGCACGGGAGCGTCTCCTCCGACCCGGCGACCTCGACGGTCGTCGGACGGCCGGAGGCGTCCTTCGGGCCGGCGGTCACGCGGCGGACGACCAGCCCTGTCACCTGGGTTTCGCCGAGGACCTGGACCGGGGCGCGGTCGAACAGGAACCGGAGCCCCTCCTCCCCGCCTTCGACGACCTCCTCGGTGCCGGCCGGCATCTCGGTCCGTCCTCGCCGGTAGACGAGCGTGACCTCCGCGCCGGCGCTCAGGCGCAGGGCCGAACGCGCGGCGTCCAGCGCCACGTCCCCGCCCCCGACGACGAGGATCCGCCGGTTCTTGCGGCCGAACAGGCCCTCCGGCCCCGCGTTGACCGCGAGCAGGAACGGCAGCGCCGGGAACACCCCCGGAAGCTTCTCGCCCGGGATCCCCAGCGACCGAGGGTCCGACGCCCCGAGGGCGACGTAGACCGCGCGGTAGCCGTCCGCGAGGAGGCTCTCGGGGGTGAAGTCCTTCCCGGCCGTTTTGCCCGTGAGGAACGTGATGTCGAGGTCGCGGAACCGGGCGAGGTCGGTGCCGAGCTCCGTGCCGTCTAGGTGGTACTTCGGGATCGTGTCGATCTGCCCGCCGAGGAAGCCTTGCGCCTCGTAGACGGTGACGGGGTGCCCGCGGAGCGCGAGCTCCCAGGCGGCGGTGAGGCCCACCGGGCCCCCGCCGACGACGGCGACCCGCTCCGACCGGGGCGCGCTGGGCACGTAAAGAAGGTCCGAGCGGCCGTACTGCAGCGCCGCCCGTTTGAGGTGGCGGATCGCGATCGGGGTGCCGCGAGCCCCCATCACGCAGTCCTCCTCGCAGTAGTGGTAGCAGCACTTGCAGAGGACCGACGCGAACGGATTGTCGTCCAGGGTGAGGCGCGCCGCGTCGTCGAATCGCTCCTGGGCGATCAGCGAGATGTAGCCCCGGCAGTCCTGCGTGATCGGACACGCCTGGACGCAGAACGGCATCGCGCACTGCAGGCAGCGCTGCGCCTCCAGGACCGCTTCGTCGCGCGTGTACGCGTGCAGGATCTCTCCGAACGACGTGGTACGGGCTGAGCCGGGGTCCTCGTCGATCGGCGTCCTCTCGTACCGGAATCCGCTCATCGAACCGCCGCCCCGGTACGAGAGACGCGCGGAGTAAATCGTCTGCGGCGGGGTCGGTGCCGACGGGACGACCGGGCGGCAGCCGGCGCGGGCGGGCGGACCGCGCTCGGTGCCCGCGAGTCGAGACCAACGTCTTTTGAACCCCTCCGGCGTAGCGAGCCTCGATGGTGCCTCCGCCGGACGCTGTTGGTCCCCGACCCACCGAGCTGATCCTGTACCGCTGCCTCGTCTGCGGTTACCAGTCGCTGCGCGGCGAAGAGATCGGCGAGCACCTGATGCAGCACACCGAGGCCGCGAAGTACGCGTTCTCGACCGTGGTCAAGTAGACTGGCCCGTCCGGCGCGCCGCCGGGGTCCTACGCTTCAACGAGGACGGGGGTCGCCGCCAGCTCGACGGCTTCCGCCGATCGAGGAGCGCGCGATGGCGCGGGTACTTTCGCGCGGGCAGCCACTTCGAGGTACGCGAGATACTCGATCCCCTCCTCTTCCGGTAGGTCGCACATCGCCAAGGTGAACGCCGGACGGGCTGAAACTCTATCGGCGGTCGCCGGGTTCACTTCCTCGCGGGCCCCGAGGGCGCTGCCGGCTCGAACGCCAGCGAGATCGAGTTGACACAGTGCCGGACGTCCTTCGGGGTGAACCCTTCCCCTTCGAAGACGTGGCCGAGGTGGCCCCCGC
>JASHXN010000006.1 GCA_030043505.1 Thermoplasmata archaeon | reverse complement strand
GTCGGCGCGAAGCACACCGTCCGCGGCGGCAAGGTCGAAGTGACGCTCCACGACGGGCGGAACCTGCTCGTCCCCGCCTCGTCGCCGTACCGCGTCGGCGACTCGCTCAAGATCGAGCTGCCGAAGCAGAAGGTCCTCGAGCACCTGGTGCTGAAGCCCGGAGCGCTCGCGTTCGTCGCCGGCGGCTCGCACGTCGGCGAGCTCGCGCGCGTCGAACGGGTCGAGGTCCGCAATTCGTCGCAGCCGAACCTGGTCCACTTCAAGGAAGGATTCTCGACGATCAAGGAGTACGTCTTCGTCGTCGGCGAGCAGGCCCCCGTGATCACGGTCGGGGCCGGGGTGGACCGGTGAGCGCCCCGGCCGGCACCGCTCCGCGGAGCCCCGCGGCGCCGAAGGCGGGGGAGAATCCGCACCGCGCGGTCCGCGTCCTCAAGCTCGTCGTCAACTCCGGCGTCGGCGAGTCCGGCGAGGCGCTCACGAAGGCGCAGAAGGTCCTGCAGATGGTCACCGGGCAGAAGCCGATCGCCACGCGGGCGAAGTCGACGAACCGCGACTTCGGCATCCGCGAGGGCCAGGCGATCGGGGCGAAGGTCACGCTGCGCGGCCCGACCGCGGTCGCCTTCCTCGGCCGCGCCTTCGAGGCGCGCGACAAGCAGTTGGACGGCGAGTCGATCGACCGGAACGGCAACTTCTCCTTCGGGATCGCCGACTACACCGACTTCTCCGGCATGAAGTACGACCCGACGATCGGGATCCACGGCATGGACATCGCGGTCGAGGTCGGCCGCGCCGGCTACCGCGTCCGGAACCGCCGCTTGCAGCCGCGCCCGGTCCCGCGGCGGCTGCGCTCGACCTCGGAAGAGACGCGCGAGTTGCTGCGCCGCGCTTTCGGCGTCACGGTGCTGGAGTGAGGGGGACGGAGCGCGCATGAAGCCGAAGAAGCATTTCGGGAGGAAGGACGGCTGCCTGCGGTGCGACCGCAAGCGCGCCATCGTCCGGCGCTACGGGCTGCACCTCTGCCGCCAGTGCTTCCGCGAGGTCGCCTACGACCTCGGCTTCCGCAAGTACCAGTAGGAGGAGACGACGATGGTTCGAGATCTGCTCAACGATGCGCTCACGGCGCTCCGCCACGCCGACCGGGACGGCAAGCCGCGCGTGGAGATCGCGCCGACCTCCAAGCTGATCGGCGAGGTGCTGCGCCTCTTCCAGAGCCACGGCTACCTGACGGAGTTCGCCTTCGTGCCGGGCGGCCGCGGCGGCAAGTACGACGTGACGCTCTCGCGCCGGATCAACTCGTGCGGCGTGGTGAAGCCCCGCCTCGCGGTCCGGTACGACGACCTCGAGCGGTTCGAGTCGCGGTTCCTCCCGGCGCAGGACTTCGGGCTCCTCGTCCTCTCCACCAACAAGGGCGTCGTCGGCCAGGCCGAGGCGCGCGAAATGAAGATCGGAGGTCGGCTGCTGGCCTATGTCTACTGAGCCGTCCGGCGTCGCCGAGATCCCGATCCCCGCGGGCGTGAAGCTCCACGTCACCGGGCGGACGCTCCGGGTCGACGGGCCGCTCGGCCGCGTCGTCCGGCCGTTCCCGGCGGACGTCCTGCACCTCACCGTCTCCGGCACGACCGTCAAGCTCGAGCTCGGGCTGCCGGCGCAGCGCAAGCAGTCGCGCGCGCTGCTCGCCACCTGGGCGGCCCACGTGAAGAACATCGCCGGCGGCCTCACGCGCGGCGTGGAGGCCCGGCTCAAGGTCGTCGCCGCCCACTTCCCGATGAAGGTCTCGGTGAAGGGGAGCGACCTGGTGATCGAGAACTTCCTGGGCGAGAAGTACCCGCGGACGGCGCACCTGGTCGCGGGGACGACCGCGAAGGTCGACGGCGAGTTCGTGACGGTGGAGGGGTTCGACGTCGAGCACGTCGGCCAGAGCGCCGCCGCGATCGAGCGCACGACCCGCATCCGTGACTACGACCCCCGGGTCTTCCAGGACGGCATCTACCTGATCGAGCGCGCCCGGCTGAAGGAGGCGAACTAGCGATGGCGGAGGATACGACGACCCCGCCCGCGGCCGCCGAACCGGCGACCCCCGCCGCCCCGGCCGCGCCGAAGCGGCGCCGGTCGACGACGAACGACGCGACGACCGCGCCGGCGAAGGACGCCGCGCCCGCGAAGGCGAAGGAGAGTTCCGCCACCGAGAAGAAGGAAAAGGCGGCCGAGCCGAAGGCGCCCCGCCGCGCGACCCTCTCCCGCGAGCTCGCGACCCTGCTGGCGACGCGCCGCACCCTCGACCGCCGGCGGCCGCTGTTCGTCCGCCAGGCGGCGCACCGCTACGGCCGGATCGGCCGCGACGAGTCGTGGCGCCGGCCCCGCGGACTGCAGTCCAAGCAACGCCGGCACTACGGCTACCGCTCCGAGGTCGTCAGCGTCGGCTACCGTTCCCCGGCCGCGGTCCGCGGCCTCACGCCCGCCGGCTTCCGTCCGGTGATCGTCCGCACCCGCGACGACCTCGACGGGCTGGAGGCGCAGCGCGACGCCGCCGTCATCGCGCGCACCGTCGGGACCCGCCGCCGGCTCGTCCTCGAGGAGGAGGCGCGGCGCCTCGGCATCCGCGTCCTGAACCCGATCGTCAAGGGCGACGAGGAGCCGTAGACCGATGCCGGATCTTGCGAACCAGCGGCGCCTCGCCGCCACGATCCTCCGCTGCGGGGAAGGGCGCGTCTGGATCGACCCGGCGAGCCAGGAGGAGCTGGAGGACGCCGTCACCCGCCTCGACATCCGTCAGGCGATCAAATCCGGCGTCATCCGGCGCAAGCCGGTCCAGGGGACGTCCCGCGCCCGCGCGCGCCGCCGGGCGCTCGAATTGAAGAAGGGCCGGCACGCCGGCCCGGGCTCGCGCCGCGGCACCCCCGCGTCGCGCCTCCCGCGCAAGGAGCGCTGGATGCGCCGGATCCGGGCCCAGCGCGACCTGCTCCGCGAGCTGCGCGACGGCAAGAAGATCCCGCCGAAGGTCTACCGCGAGTTCTACCGCCGGGCGAAGGGCGGGATGTTCCGCAGCCGCTCGCACCTGCTCGTGAACCTCCGCCTCGCCGGGCACCTGCCGGAGGGCTCCGCATGAGCACGGGACCCCGCTACCGCGTGCACTTCCGCCGCCGGCGCGAGGGCCGGACCGACTACCGCGTCCGGCTGCGGCTGCTCGCCGCCGGCTGCTCGCGTGCCGTCGTCCGGTGCTCCGGCCGCCGCGTGCGCGTCGCGCTGGTCGACTTCGAACCGGGCGGCGACCGCGTCATCGCGAGCGCCGACTCCGCCGAGCTGGGCCGGATCGCCTTCCCGCCGAGCAGCCTCGCGTCGACCCCCGCGGCGTACCTCACCGGCTACCTCGCCGGCCTCCGCGCGAAGTCGACCGGCACCGAAGAGGCGATCCTGGACGCCGGGCTGCGGCACCCGACCGCCGGCGGCCGTCTCGCCGCCGCGCTGAAGGGGTTGCTGGACGCCGGCCTCGACATCCCGCACGGCGGGGAGAACTTCCCGTCCGCCGAACGGCTCGGGGGGGCGCACCTGCCGAAGAAGCTCCCCGAAGCGCTGGAGGCCTACAAGCTCAAGCTCCCCGGCCTGGTCGGTCGGAAGGAGGGTGCGTCGTGAGCGCCGCGTTCCACGGTCCGCGTCCCGGCCCGTCGGCCGGTCCTCCCACCCCGCCGGCGGCCCCGCCGTGGGTGCCGAAGACGGAGCTCGGCCGCCGCGTCGCCTCCGGCGAGATCACCACGATGAGCGACGCGCTCGCG
>JASHXN010000063.1 GCA_030043505.1 Thermoplasmata archaeon | reverse complement strand
ATGAAGGACGTCATCATCGTCGGGGGGCTCAACGTCTACCCGCGAGAGGTGGAGGAGGCGCTCCGCCGGGTCCCCGGGGTCGCCGACGTCGCGGTCGTAGGAGCCCCGGACCGTGAGCACGGTGAGGTCCCGCGCGCGTACGTCGTCCGCGCGCCCGGCGCGACCGTGGATGGTCCGACCCTCATCGGATACGTGCGCGAGCATCTGGCGCACTACAAGGCGCCGCGATCGATCGAGTTCCGCGAGTCGCTGCCGAAGAGCGGGATCCAGAAGACGCTCCGCCGCGCTCTTCGGGACGAAGCGTACGGCCGGTCGCCGGGAGGCACTTCCCCGTCGACCTCCGCGGGAACCGCCGGACGCTAGAACCCGCGCTCGAGCAGATCGCGCGCGACGACGAGGCGCTGGATCTCGTTCGTCCCCTCGAAGATCTCGCTGATCCGCGCGTCCCGGTACGCCCGCTCGACGGGGGTCCCTCGGATGTAGCCGAGCCCGCCGTGGATCTGCAGCGCTTCGTCGATGACGTCGCTCGCCCACTCGGAGGCGAGGCACTTCACCGTCGCCGCCTCCCGGGTCTTCGCCTGGCGCTGGGCTCGGCCCCACTTTCGGGGGTCCGTGCCGAGAGCATCCTGCGCCGCGGCGGCGTGGTAGACGAGGTACCGCAGCGCCTGGATCTTCATCGCCATGTCGGCGAGCTTGAACTGGATCACCTCGTGCTGGACGATCGGCGTCCCGAACTGCACCCGCTGCCGGGCGAAGGCGAGCGCGTCGGCCGCGGCCGCCTCCATCGCTCCGAGCGAGGCGGCTCCGAGGGAGACCCGCCCCACGTCCAACGCGGTCATCGCGGCGACGAACCCGCCGCCGACCTCGCCGAGGACCTGCTCGGGCCCCACGTGCACGTGATCGAGCACCAGCTCCGCGGTCGAGGTCCCGTGGAGCCCCATCTTCTTCTCGCACCGCCCCACCGTGAAACCGGGTAGACCCTTGTCGAGCAGGAACGCGGTCACGCCGCCGTTCGGCCCTTTCGCCGGGTCGGAGGAGGCAAGGAGGACGATCGTGTCGGCCTCGCGTCCGTTGGAGACGTACAGTTTGGTGCCGGTAAGGTCCCAGCCGTCCCCGCCGCGCTCCGCCAGGGTGTGCACCGCGCCCGAGTCGCTGCCCGAGCCCGGTTCGGTGAGGCTGAAGGCGAGGAGCTTCTCCCCCTTCGCGGCCGGCGCGAGGTACCGTCGCTTCTGCTCTTCGGTACCGAAGTACAGGAGCGGCGTCGTTCCGAGCGAGGTGTGCGCCCCGACGATCGTTCCGTGGGAAGCGTCGACGCGCCCGAGCTCCTCCAGCAGGATGCAGTAGCCGACCTTGCCCAGCCCGAGGCCCCCGTACTCCTCGGGGACCGGCACGCCGAAGTACCCCTCCTGCTGCATCCGACGGACCGTCGCCGCCGGGAACTCCTCCTGCTCGTCCATCGCGGCGACGATCGGCGCGACCTCGCGCTGGAGGAAGGCCCGCACGCCCGCCCGGAACGCCTCCTGGTCGGGGGTGAAGGTGAACTCGATCGCCACGGCCGTTACCCTCCCGTGAATTTCGGAGGACGCCGTTCCCCGAACGCGCGGAGACCTTCGGCGAGGTCCGGACTCGGCAGGATCTCCTGGAGGAACAGCCGGCTCTCCAGCTCCTGCCCCGGCGCGGCGTTCGCTTCGGCCCCCTCGACGATCGCCCGCTTCGCGGCGCGGACCGCTTTGGGGGCCCGCTGGCCGATTGTGTGGGCGAGGTCCCTCGCCGCCCGGAGGTCCTGCCCACTGCTCACGAGCTTGTTCACGAGCCCGATCCGGAGCGCTTCCGCCGCGCCCAGCAGGGTGCCCGTGAAGATCAGCTCCTTCGCCTTCGGCGCGCCGACGACCCGCGGCAACCGCTGGGTGCCGCCGTACGCCGGCATCAACCCGTAGACGACCTCCGGGGCGCCGAACTTCGCGGAGTCGTCCGCGACTCGGAGGTCGCAGGCGAGGGCGAGCTCGAGCCCGCCCCCGACCGCCGTGCCGTGCACGGCGCAGATGCTCGGAACCGGGAGTTGAGCGAGGGCCCGGAACGTCTCTACGCCCCGCTGCAACAACGTCGCCGCCTGCGCCGGCGGCGTCGCCGCGAGCTCCTTGAGGTCCGCGCCGGCGCAGAAGTTCGGTCCGTCGCCCGCGACGACGACCGCGCGAACGTTCGGGTCGGCGGCGACGCCGGCGAGTTGGCAGGCGAGTTCGCCCAGCAGCCGCTGCGAGAGGGCGTTCACCGGGGGATTCTTCAGCAGGAAACAGACGACGCCGTCCTCTTCGTTCGTCCGCGCGAGGAGCGCCTCTTCGGCCACGCCCGCCTCGCCCGGTCAGTCGCGGGGCCGCTAATAGCGGGGCGGGGACCGCGACCGCCGGCGGACGGCACTCTTCCCCGGATTCCGGGGAGCGCTCTTATAGCGGGCCCCGCGTGCGCCGTCGTGGCGCGGCCGACGCTCTTTGCGGATGCGTCCTCGTCGTTCGACGAGGCGGAGTTCGTCGTCCTGGGCGTTCCGTTCGACCGAACGACCTCCTTCCGCCCCGGCGCCCGCTTCGGCCCGGACGCGATCCGGCAGCACTCCTGGAACTTCGAGTCGTACGACCTCGAGACCGGCATCGACCTGTCGGAGGCGAAGATGCACGACCTCGGCAACACCGAGGAGTTCGGCAGCGCCGAGGAGATGGTGCGGGGGGTCCGGGACGAGCTCCGTCCGGTGTACCGCGCCGGAAAGTTCCCGATCCTGCTCGGGGGGGACCATGCGTGCGCGCCCCCGTCGGTCGAGTCGTACCCCGACGACGCGCCGAGCCTCGGCGTCCTCTACCTGGACGCGCACATGGACTTCCGCCAGAGTTACCTGGGCGACGCGCGGAGCCACGCGTGCTCCTCCCGCCGGATCGTCGAGAAGGTCGGCGCCCGCAACGTCGTCGTGCTCGGGGTCCGGTCGGTCTCGCGCGAGGAGATCGACGACAACAAGTCGGTCGGCATGCCGTACGTCACCGCGCACGAGATCGCCCGGGACGGGATCCAGGCGTCGGTCCAGCGGGCGCTGAACATGCTCAAGACGGAACGACTGTACATCTCGCTCGACATCGACGCGATCGACCCCGCCTACGCCGGCGCGACCGGGACCCCCGAGCCGTTCGGGCTCACCCCGCGCGACGTGAAGTACGTCTTCGACCAGGCGGCGCCGCGGCTCGTCGGGCTCGACATCATGGAGGTCTCGCCCCACTACGACCAGGGGAACACGAGCGCGCTTGCGGCCCGCCTCGCGCGCGAGGCGGTCGTGCGCGTGCTCGCTTCCCGACGCTCCCGCTGAGTCGCGGCGCCGATGTCGGGAGAACCCGAGGCCGGCGCGCCGGTCACCGAGGGCGCGGAGGCGACGCTCCGCAAGGTCGATTGGTGGGGATTCCCCGCGCTCGTGAAATCCCGGGATCCGAAGAAGTACCGGCCGAAGGCGCTGGACGAGCGGCTGCGGAAGGAGCGGACCCGCACCGAGGCCCGCCTCCTGCAGGACGCCCGCCGGCTGGGGGTGCGCACGCCGATCCTCTACGACCTCGACGTCGAGAAGTGCCGGCTGATCCTGGAGGAACTTCCGGGGCCCACGCTGAAGGAGCTCCTCGTGGACCCGGCGACCCCCGCCCCCGTCGCGGCCGCCGCCGTGCAGCAGCTCGGCCTCGCCCTGGGCCGGTTGCACGCCGGCCACGTCTCGCACGGCGACCTGACCAGCTCCAACGTCCTGCTCCCGACCGGAGCCGCCGGCCCGGTCGCGTTCCTGGACCTCTCGATGGGGGCGCGGAACGCCGGCGTCGAAGAGCTGGGGATCGACCTCCACCTCGTGGAGGAGGACCTGAAGGCGCTCAGCGCCCGGGCCCCCAGCCTCGTGCGCGCGTTCTACGCCGGCTACACCGAAGGGAATCCGACCGGCGCGAAGGACGTGCGGGCGCGGGCGAAGCAGATCCGCGGTCGGGTCCGGTACGCTTAGCGTTCGTGCGCCGCGCCGGGGCCCCGGGCCCGGCCGACGCCGGCGACCAGTGCCGTCGGGAGCTCCTCGATCACGTCGGTCGCGACGAGGCCGTTGCCTTTCCGCGAGGCGGCGAGCACGCCCGCCTCTCCGACCCAGTAGGTCGCGAGCCGTCCCGACGCGAACGGTTCCACCCCGCTCCCGAGCAGGGTCGCCAGCACTCCGGCGAGCACGTCGCCGACGCCGCCGACGGTCATTGCCGGATGATGATGGTGGTTCTCGGCCAGCGACTCGCCGTCGGAGATCAGGTCCGGCGCGTCCTTGGCGACCAGGAGCAGCTTCCGACGGGCCGCCGCGCGGGTCACCGCGGCCCCTCGGTCCGCCGCGGGGGCGTCCGGTCCGAAGTGCCGAGAGAACTCCCCCGCGTTCGGCGTCGCGACGAGCGGCGC
>JASHXN010000062.1 GCA_030043505.1 Thermoplasmata archaeon | reverse complement strand
TGGAACACGCATCACCGGCTCTTCTCCGCGTTCGTCCGGTACGACGCGATGCTCGTCCGGTTGAACTCGTTCTTCCTCCTGCTGATCTCCGTCACCCCGTTCCTCGTCTCCCTCCTGTTCGCCTACGGGGTGAGCGGCTTCGGTCCGGGCTCGCTCTCCAGCCGGGAAGCGGTCGCGCTGTACGGCGCGGCGATGGCGTTCGGCGGGTGCGTGCTCCTCGGGATCTGGCGGCACGGCACCCAGGGGCGACGCCTGGTGCGGCCGAGCCTGTCGGACGCGTGGATCCGCACGACGGAGAACGGCCAGCTGCTCACCACCGCGACGTTCGCCGCCTCCGTGGGCGTCGCGTTCGTCTCTCCGTTGGGCGCCGAACTGATCTGGATCATCGTGATCTTCGCGGCGGGCCGGCACCTCCGGCACCACGCGGAGCACGGGGCCGCGCCCCCGGCCCGACAGCGGACGCTGAGCGAGCGCTAGACCGAACCGAGCTGCGTCTCGAGCCGAAGGATCCGCTGCGAGATCGGACCGTTGTCCGTGGACGGCGAGGTCGCCGGGTCGTGGTGGACGTCGATCGTCAGGATCCGCCGGTACAGCCACTCGAACTCGTGGAAGATGAGCGGGTCGCTCAGGTCCGTCCGGATCTTCGCGACCAGGTCGAACGGGTTGCGGATCGCCCAGTAGTAGGCGACGATCCAGGAGCCGAACGCCTCCCAGACGAGCTCCTCCTCGAGGAGGTTGCGGTGCGTGAGGGTCCCGACGAGCTCGAAGAACGTCACCACCTCCATGCTGGAGATGTCGTCGTGCGCCTGCGCGAGCAGCCGCTCGCTCAGGTGCCGGCGGGACGCCCGCATGTGCGGGCTGTCGAACCGCTCCCGCAGGGCCATCACGGCGTTCGCCGAGTTCAGCCGCTGGCTCGTGCGGGTCTGCCAGTACATCAGCAGCAACGTGCCGACGACGAGGATCCACGTCCCGACCAGCGACCAGACGGCGATGTTGAACCAGTCCACGTGCGGCCCCCGGGCTCCCGAACCGCCCGGACGCCGGCGGGGACTTTACCGTAGCTGCCGGCGCGGCCGCGGCTACTTCGCGACGGCGCTGCGGAATCCCCGGAGCACCGGATCGAGCAGGTAGAGGACTCCCGCGAGCAGGACGAACAGGCCCCCGACCAGCGCCAGGACGTTGGCGCCGAGGCCCAGGGCGATCCACCCGACGACGGCGAGCACGACCAGGATGATCCCCGGGACGACGGGCCGGTCGCTCCAGGACGAGTGCCCGAGGTACGCGAAGAAGAACACCAGCGCGGCGAGGACGAACAGCACGACGGTGGTCGAGCCCCAGTAGGCGGCCCGGCCCCAGTGGCGTCCGACGAGGTTGAACGCGGCGGTCAGGAGCGCCAGCACGCCCCCGAGGCCCACGAGCACGGCCCCCAGGATCCCAAAGCCCCACGCCAGCCGCTGCTCCGAAAACTCCGCCATCTTCTCTCCGTGGATCGCAAAGCCGGTCCCCCGCCCCGGTTCACGGCCGGGGCAGTCTCGGGGTCCGCACGGTGCCGTGCCCCCGAGGGTATTTCAAGCTGCGTCCTGGCCCCGCGGTTCGCTCGCAGGCGCCCGCCCGGGCGCTCGGCGAAATGTGGATAGGTGGCATCGGCGTTCCGGCGGACGTGCCGTACGTCGAGTACGACGAGAACGAGGCGGTCTGCCCGCAGTGCGGCTCCGCCTTCCGTTCGCCGGAGGTCCTGGAGGCGCATCTCCAGGAGTCGCACAGCGGGCCGAAACCGCCCACGGTCCCCGAGCCGGCCCGCTCGGTCCGCTGCTCGGTCTGCGGCGAGAAGTTCGCCTCGGTGGCGGCCCTGCAGCGCCACAATCGCCAGGCGCACATGGCCTGACCGCGGCGATCCGCGCCGAACCGGCTACCGGCTCGACCCCTCGGAGGAGGCTGGCGGGCAGTCCAGCTGCTCAACATCGAGCAGGTGCCCCATCTTGCGCCGTTTCGTTTCCAGGTACGCCCGGTCGGTCGGTTGCGGCGGGATGACGAGCGGGATCCGACCGGCGATCTCGACCCCGTGCCGCCGCAGGTCCTCGATCTTCGCCGGGTTGTTCGTCATGATCTCGATCGAGCGGATGTGCAGCGCTCCGAGGATGTGCGCGGCGATGCCGTACTCGCGCTCGTCGGCGCGGAAGCCGAGCGCCTCGTTCGCCTCGACGGTGTCGTACCCCTGGTCCTGGAGCTGGTAGGCCCGGATCTTGTTCGCGAACCCGATCCCCCTCCCTTCCTGGCGAAGGTAGACGACCACCCCCGCCTCCGCCTGCGCGACCCGCTCCAGCGAGGCGAGCAGCTGGTCGCGACAGTCGCACCGCAACGAGCCGATCGCGTCCCCCGTCAGGCACTCCGAGTGCAGGCGGACCAGGACCCGCTCCTTGTCGGTGACGTCCCCGTGCACGAACGCCGCGTGGTCCTGGCGCTCGTGGTCGTTCCAGAACGCCACCACCTGGAAGTCGCCGAACCGGCTCGGAAGCTCGGCGATCGCCACCACCTTCACGCACGTCTCGGGCGACTCCGGGCACCGATGGTCCTTCCCCTCGGCCAGGAGGCGGGCGGCGGTCGCGGGCGCGAGCCCCATCGGCGGTGCCAGCCCGCGGGTTGGATAAAGCGGGCGGTATCGGTGAGGCAACTAACGTGCGGCAGGGCCCCGGACGGCCCCTCAGGTCCCCGGGTAGTAGAAGTCGAACTTTCCGCACGTCTGGCAGTAGTAGAGGGAGAACGGAAGGAGCGTCTCCGGCCCCTCCATGCCGCCGCCCGACCCCGCGCTACCGGGGGTTCCGGTCGCGCGCAGGCTGTAGTGGCCGATCCAGCGCATCTGCGCGCGGCAGTTCGAGCACGCCCGGCGCGCCGAGACGGTCACTTCGGTCCCGCCGGTGCTGGCGGTCGTGGCGGTCGGCGTCGGCGTGGGGGTCGCCGCGGGCGTCGCGGGAGCGTTGCACCGCGGGCACGTGGTCGCGTTCGCCGGGAGCGGCTGGCCGCACCGGGTGCAGAAGCGGGAGACCATGCCGGACAACAACCGGCCCTAGGGATTGAACCTTGCGCCGCGCGGCTCCGGAAGCGGCCCGCTCGGGACTACGGCTTCCAGACGGGGCTCGAGTACCCTTCGGGCACCCGGGGCGGCGGGCTCCCCTGCCCGAACGGGTCCGGGCGGGCCATCGGAAGACGGCCCTCGAGGCCCGCGAGGTACGCGTCGATCGACTCCGCGGCCTTCGTCCCCGCGGCCATCGCGTGCACGACCGAGCGACCGCCGGCGGCGAAGACGCCGGCCCGGTCCGTGCCGTAGCCGGGCTTGCCCCCCTCGGGCCATCCCTTCGTGCCGATCTTGAGCCCCAGCGACGGGTCGAACCCGGCGAGGTCGGCCTTCTCGCCGACCGCCATGATCACCGTGTCGACCTCGAGCGTCAGAAAAGCGCCGTCCACCGGCTTCACGGCACGGCGGCCGGAGGCGTCCGGCGCCGAGAGTTCCTGCTGCTGGAAGACCGCGCCCTCCACATGGTCGGTCCCGAGGATCTTGGAAGGAGCGACCAGCCAGTGGAAGTCGATCCCCTCGGGCTCGGTCTCCCGGATCTCTTCCTCGCCGGCGGGCGACTCTCCGCGCGTCCGGCGGTACGCCATCGCGACCGTCGCGGTCGGCGCGAGCCGTC
>JASHXN010000061.1 GCA_030043505.1 Thermoplasmata archaeon | reverse complement strand
TTCTTCGCCGTGCTGTCGACCGCGGGAGCCGGTGCGATCGGTGGCGGCGGGCTCCCCCCGGTCGACGCGGTGGTCCGCCTCGAAGGACCGGCCGACTTCCCCCGGCTCCTCGGGCTCCCCGCCCCGGCGCTCGACGCGCTCCGGACCGTCCTCCGGCCGTCGCGGTACCCCGGCGTCGGACGCGTGCGCACGCTCCGCCTCCGGGCGGGATGGACGTCGCGTTCTCGGGCATGCTGACCGCGGCGCTCGCGCTCCACGGTCGGGGCGCGGCGCGCCCCGATCTGGCGTATTCCGTGGAGGTCACTGCGTACGCGATGCTGACGGAGATCACCGAGCGCGCCCTCGCCCACCGCCGGCGCGACAGCGTGGTGCTCGGGGGCGGCGTCGCGTGCAACGAGCGCCTTCGGGGGATGGTCCGTACGATGGTCGAGGAACGCGGCGGGACGATGTTCGCGCCGCCGCGGGCGATGTGCGTCGACAACGGCGCGATGATCGCGTGGACCGGCCGCCTCGCGTTTGACGCGGGGGTCTCCGTGCCGATCGAGGCGTCCGGGATCGAGCCGCGGCAGCGGACCGACCTGGTCGCGACGCCCTGGCGCGGCTCCTGATCGGCCGCCGGACCCGTTTTCTAGACCGTCCGGCTCCTTCGGTCCGTGCGCGAGGTCGACGTCCTGGTCGTGGGGGCCGGCCCGGCCGGATCGACCGCCGCCCGGCGGCTCGCCGAGCGTGGCCGCTCGGTGGTCGTCCTCGAGGAGCACGCGCGCGTCGGACTCCCCGTCCAGTGCGCGGGCCTCGTCTCCCAGCGGGTCCTCGACCTCGCGGGCTCGACCGAGTTCGTCCGCACGTCGGTCCGCGGCGCGTCCGTGTTCGGCCCGAGCCAGGGATCGGTGACGTTCCGGGCCGGCGAGCCCCGGGCGTTCGTGATCGACCGCGCGGGCCTCGACATCTTCCTCGCCGACCGGGCCGCTCGGGCCGGCGCCGAGTTCCTCACGTCCACGCGATTCGACCGGGTCACGGGCCGCGCCGGGGGTCGCACGATGGTCTCCGCCACGGGGTTCGGCGGCGCTCCCGTCGAGATCGCGGCCCGGCTGGTCATCGGGGCGGACGGGGTCGCGAGCGCGGTCGCCCGAGCCTTCCGGCTCCGCCGACCGGTCGAGATCCTGCCGGCGTTCGAGGCCGAGTTCCCCCGGAGCCCGGGCGACCCCGACCTGGTCGAGGTCTATCTCGGCCGTTCGTTCGCGCCGGGGCTCTTCGGCTGGTGGATCCCCGATGGCGCCGGGGGCGCCCGCGTCGGGATCGCCGCGGACGCGGACGGCACCAGCGCGCGGGTCTATTTCGATCGGCTGCTCGAGTACCTCGCCCGACGGTTCGGCGCCCGGCTGCAGAATCCCACCGGCTACCTCGTGTCGGGGATCCCGATCGGATCCGTGCCCCGGACCTCGGGGGACGGCGTCGCCCTGGTCGGGGACGCGGCCGCCCAGGTCAAGCCGCTCAGCGGGGGCGGGATCTTCACGGGCATGCGATGCGCGGAGATTCTCGCGCCGATCGCCGACGCGGCGCTCGGGGCCGGCGACGCTTCGGCGACCGCGTTGGCCGAGTACGACCGGGCGTGGCGGGCGGAGCTCGGCGACGAGTTTCGGCGCGCGCTGCACCTCCGGCGGGTGTTCACCCGCCTCACCGACGCGGAGCTCGATCGCGTCGTGGACGCGCTGCGCGCGGCGGGACTCACGGACACGATCGTCGCGTTCGGCGACACCGATTTCCCGAGCCACGTCGCGGGTCGGCTGCTCCGCCAGTCCCCGTCCCTGGTCCGGCTCGCCCCGAAGGCGCTCGGTGCTTACTTCTCGGGGCCCGCGCTGCGCGTCCCGGACCTCGAGGACGACTCGCGCCGGAAGTAGACCCACGCCCCCGCTCCGACCAGCAGAACGCCGGCGGCCGCGAGGCCGGCGAGGATCCAGGGGAACGGCGAGCTCGCGACGACGATCGACGTCTCGGGGAGGACCCCCGAGACGCCGAGCTCCGAGAGGTTCAGGGTGAGGCTCCCGTTGGGGAGCTCGGTCGCGGCGGCCCACTGGGCGGCGGTGAACCAGCCCCGCGAGGCGAGGCGGTAGGCTGTTCCGTTGGCCGTGAAGTTGAGGGCGGTCCGGACGGCGAACGCCCCGCTTGGGGTGCTGTCCGACGTCGCCACGCCCACCGACCCCGCGTACCGCGCGCCCGGTCCGAGTCCCCCGATGGACACCGAGACCTCGGAGGCGCTCGCGCTGTCGTTCGAGAGGAGCGGCGCGCCGCTCACGGCAACGGTCGAGGTCGCGTTGCCGGGGAACGCGTTGAACGCGTAGACGTCGAAGGTCGCCACCGCGTCGGCGATCGCGACCGAGAGGGGATCGACCACCGTGAACGAGACCGCGCCGGACTCGCCCGGCGTCAGGCTCGCGGACGAGAGGTTGCCCATCAGGATCGCCCCGTCGCCGATCGGGAGGGGTGGGGCGGCGGCCGCGCGCGCCGACGCGGGGAGGGTCAGGGATCCGAGGACGATGACGCTCAGGACGAGCAAGGCAGCCGCGCTGCGGGATCGGAGCCGTCGCCTAGCCAACGGGCTCCTCCGGGAACCGCCCGCTCTCGGCGAGCGCGACGAGTCGCCGGATCCGCTCGATCAGTTGGCGCTCTCCGCGTCGACCTCCCGAGCCGAGGAAGCCCGGGGCGGCCGACGCGGGCCCCGTCGGCGGCAGGTGCGCCTTGAACAGGGCCCGGGCCAGGCTGCGTGGTCGCCCCGTCGCGACCGCCGCGTTGAGATCGGCACGGAACTCCTCGCGCTCGGTGAGGCGATCGGCGAGGTACGCGAGGATCG
>JASHXN010000060.1 GCA_030043505.1 Thermoplasmata archaeon | reverse complement strand
GAGTGGACCGGGATCGTCTCCGGCAATCCGTTCGTCCAGGAGTCGAGCTCCGCCCCAGCGCTCCTCCACCTCTGTCTCTTGAAGCGCGCTCCCCGGGCGGACTCGGAGGGGCAGCTCCGCTCCGCGATCGAGGGACGCGAGCGGTTCTCGTTGGGGGCGCGCCACCTGTACGTCGTTTACCCGGACGGCGCCGGACGCTCGAAGCTCACGCCTGGGGCGATCGAACGGGCGGTCGGTACCCCCGGGACGAGCCGGAACTGGAACACCGTCGGGCGGCTCCGCACCCTCGCCGAGGCCGGGGTGCGGGGCTCGGGCCGCTCGGACTAGATCCGACCCCGGGCCACCGTAGCCGCGGCCAGCGCGAACGCGCCCCCGCTGGCCCATTCGGGCGCGGGGGCCGGGGCGAACCGGATCTCCTTGGTGATCGGGCGGATGATGCGCTGGTCGGGGATCACAAGTCGCCCGTGGGTGGGTGTTCCGACGTACCCGTCCGGAACGTCAACGACGTAGCGGTACGACGTCCCCTGCACGAAACCGATGTGGATCGCCGAGCTGAGGGTCGTCACGTTGATCCCCGGCGCTTCGTCGGGGGACGTCGGTACAACGGAGACCGACCATTGCGTGCCGTTCGGCAGTCCGGGCCACCGCGGCCGGATCAGCTCGCTGAACGACACGGGAACGAGCAACCCGAACCGGAGGGTGACCGTCGCCTTGCGGGTGACGTCTATCGAGGTGTACGTCACTTTCGCTCCGCGGGCCGACACCTTGGCCAGCTCGTAGTAGACGGGACCGGAGGCGTTGAACCCGTAGTCGTGGGTCGGCAACGAAACGGTGGTGGTCGGGGTCGTCGCGGAGATCCGTTCGCCGGCCTGGAGCGTGACTGACCAGGCCGCGCCGGCGGGCAAGCCCGTCGCATGGAACTTCACGGAGACGTCGGTGTTCGTCGGCAGGCAGCTCAGCACCGTGAGCGGGGCGTAGTCGCCCCCGGTCCGGATGCTCGACTCAATGCCATCCGAGGGGAGGGCGACCGCCCCGGCGTCCGCGGAGTAGTTCCACCGGTTCGTCATCGGGAGGCTGCCGAACGGGTTCAGGGCGTCGCCGTACGTGCTCCAGAAGTTCCCGCCTTGGGTCGGACAAGAAGGGTCCAGGATGTTGCCCGAGAGGGGGAATCCGTTCACCGTCGCCGAGACCGCCGAAGCGGCTTGCGGCGTGACATTCCACCGGTCGGCGTACGGCGCCGGGCCGGGCGGTCCGCAGTCGCCCGCGTAGCCGTCCGGACAGGCGTCGGTGTAGATGTCGTACGGCAACCAGACCGTCGGGTTCGCCGCCGAGAAGTTGTTGTTGTAGATCAGGTCGCCGCTCTCCGCCTCCGCGAGCGCCGTGTAGTTCTCCGGCGGGTACCCCGGCGCGAGGTTGCGGAAGGTGTTCCCCCAGACGGTGTTCGCGCTCCCGCCGTACAGCAGGAGCCCGTCCGGGCTGACGCAGATGAAGTAACAGCCCGGCGACGGCCCGTTGCAGAACAGGTCGTTGCACGTGGGGATCAACACCGGGGTCGAGACGAACGTGTTCCCCGCGATCAGGTCGTCGGAGGAGTCCCACACTTCGACGCTCGCCTGCGGGAACAGATTGTCGGTCGACGGCACCAGCCCCGCGAGGGACTCGACCTCGAACAACCCCGGCCACCCGCCGATCTTCGCCGCGTGCGACAGGGTGACCTGCGAGGTGTCGACGAAGGCGAGCTGCAGGTCGAAGTCCCACCACGCACCCGGGGCGATCCGGAGGTAGTTCACCGTGAACGTCGGAGGCGACGCGACGTCCACGTAGTCGTTCGTGCCGTCCAGCAAGATCCCCGTGAATGTCGGGTACACGTAGTCGTTGTACGAGTAGAACACCCCGGAGAGGTTGTTGTTCGGCGCTCCGCCGCAGGCGGTGCACGACGAGGTCGGGTTGTTGAACAGGACGTACTGCGACCCGACCGCTCCGTTCCCCGAGGAGGAGATCCCGGCCAGCTGCGCGTTCGAGAACGCCCACAGCGGGGTGTACACTCCCGAGCTCGGATCGTACGGCAGGACCGCGGTGAGCGCGGTGGGGGTGGCGCCGACGACCAGCGTGCCGGTCTGTTCGGCGTAGTCGCTCAGGAGAACTTCGTAGGAGTACGTACCCGGCGCCAAGTTCCAGTCGGGGACGTCGGGAGCCCACTCGTAGGAGTGGTCGTACAGGCTCTCGTTCTGGAAGAAGACGAACGCGTACGGCGTGCTCCCTCCGTCGGGCGCCCCGGAAGTGCTGATGTCGTTCGAAACAACCGTCGTGCCGTCGGCCGCACCCTCCCCTCCTGCGAACCCCCAGAGGCCCCGCAGGATGTTCGGACCGGCCGTGGCGAACTCGGTCGTGCCGACGTACGTCGCGGCGAGGCCCGAACTCGTCTCGCCGGTCTCGCCGCCGAAGTCGACGGCGGCGGGCACGCTCTCGAACGTTTCGGCGGTGCAGCGCGCGACGGTCGCCGGACAGTAGTCGAGCGACGCCGTGACGTCCGCGGAGAGGACGTCCATCGTGGCTCCGTTGTACACCCCGATGCCGTAGTCGAACTCGAAGTCGTTCGTAAGGAACACCGGGTCGAGGTGTTCGCCGTTCGCCTGGAACGCGGCGACCGGGGTGTCGCTCGCGCCGCCGGAGTTGAAGATGACCCAGTCGTAGGTCCCGTGCTCGGCGATCCCCCCGGCTGCGGTGAGACTGTAGTTGTACCACAGCTGCTGGTCGTGCAGCGGCGTGAGGGACGAGTTCAGGTAGAGCGTGAGGGTGAACGGCGCCGGGGCGTAGAGCCACGGTCCTTCGCCGATGTACAGGCCTCCCACCACCGACCCGTTCGGGCTGTGCGACAGGATGGTGGAGGTGCCGGTAGGTACGAAGGCGGACGGGCTGGAGAAGTTCCAGGTGTCCTCGCCGAGGTTGATCGTCGAGTTGGACTGCACGATGTCGACGGCGTTCTGGGTCCAGAACTGGTAGACCGCGTGGCCCGAGAGCGTGACGTTCGGCATCACCGCGTTGAGCTGGATGCCCCACATGTCGGGAGTGTTGACGTCGAGGTAGAGCGACTGGAGGGAGTTCACCGTCAGCGAGCCGGCGACGCTCGACGCGTTGAGGATCGTCGCCTCGACATGGCCGGACGGATCGCTCTCCCCGTAGTAGGAGACTCCGAACGGGGTGGGCGAACTGCCGAAGAAGCTGACGTTCGCGGCCTGAACCGCATAGCCGGGCACCACGTGGCCGTCTTCGACCTGGGCGGCGGTGCCCGCGTACGGAAGCCGGATGTCGCGCGCCGGAACGCCCGCGGCCGCGAGCGCTTCCGCGGTGTCTCGGATCCGTTGAGAAAAGGAGGTCACGTGCGTGTCGGACAGGGAGGCCGCCGCCGCGGAGGACGGCGTGGCGGCGGACGCGGAAGGGGAGGCCGCCGAGGATGCGGCGGCGGGTTCGGCCGCGGAGTTACCGAGCACCGGCGCGGCCTGAGGGAGAGCCAACAGGCTCCCCAGAGCCATCGACGTGACGAGCAGAAGGACCGCGCCTAGGAGCGCCG
This sequence comes from Thermoplasmata archaeon, assembly GCA_030043505.1. Next base: position 242 of record JASHXN010000060.1, on the reverse strand, counting down.
TTTGCCGGAGACCGTACGTCCGCATCGGCGTGCTACAGGCAAACCGCGCATAAACTCGACGGCCCCGAGCCGACGAGGCAGCGGGTCGGCCCGCGGCGGGCCGGCCGACGGAGGAGGTGGCCGTCCTCCGAAGACGAGGAAGTTCTGACCCTGGCTCGGCCGTGAGGTCTCCGGAGGCCAACATCGCGGCGGATAGCTGGAGACCGTATTTGGACCTGGGCGGAAGATATGCCGCAGTTATG
>JASHXN010000059.1 GCA_030043505.1 Thermoplasmata archaeon | reverse complement strand
TTCGCCGTCGCCGACTCGGCGTACGACTCCTTCGTCAACACCGGAGCGTACTACGGCGCCCTCGGGGGGAACATCAGCGCCTCCTACCACAACGTCGTCACCAACATGTCGGTCTTCGAGGCCGGCGGTCTCGACCTCTTCCGCGCGACGAACACCACGATCTACGGCCTGAACGAGACCGACACCTCGTTCGCGAGCGAGTGGCTCTTCTCCAACAACACGACGCTGGAGGACTCGGTCTTCAACTACACCGCCTACGCGCTCGGGATCTTCGCCTCCAACCGGACGTTCGTCGAGGGGCTCTGGGTCAACGACAGCGTGGACCTCGGCGTCCTGGACGAAGCGACGAACGACACCGTCTTCGTGAACGTCCTTGTCTCGAACACCACCGAAGGGGCGTGGGGGATCGTCGTCTACGAATCCGAGCTGACGGGCTTCGTGAGCCTGCTCGTCAACTCGACGCTCCCGGACGCCACGGGGGTCGTGGTCGAGGATAGCTTCGCGACCGACTTCCTCCTAACGGCCGTGACGGACGTCGACGAGTACTCCTACGGCGTGGCGCTGTACGGGGATGTCTTCACGAACCTCACCTCCACGTTCATCGACACCGTAGAACCGGTGGCGGTCGGCGTCTTCGCGGAGGACGACCTGTTCACCAACCTGACGGAGACCGAGGCGACGTTCATCTATCCGGAGTCCGCGGGCGTGGCGCTCGAGGACACGTACGCCACCACGATCGACGAGGCGCTCGTCGCGTACATCGCGCCGGACGCTTACGGCCTGGCCCTCATCGGCGGGGAAGGAGCCTGGGTGAACTACACGACGTACCTGGACCTCCTCCCGTACGCGGCCGGTGTCCTGATCGGCGACCAAGCGTACACCTGGTTCAACTCGACCGTCGTCTACGGGGAGGCGCCGCTCTCGGTCGGGATCGACATCGTGGAGTCGGAGGACACCTACCTCAACGACACCCTCGCGGAGAACGGCGACGGCTGGGGGATCGCCGTGAACTACTCCGCCACGACCTACCTCAACAACACCTCCGTGTACTCGGAGTACGGCGGCGTGCTGGTCAACGCGTCGACCGCCACCTCGTTCTCCACGACGTGGCTGAACGACACGGAGTTCGGCGTGAAGGTCGGCAACTCCTCCGCCACCGCGTTCGACACGACCTACGTGGGCGACGGCTCGGAGTTCGGCGTCCAGGTGAACGCCTCCTCCGACACGACGCTGACGGCAACGATCGTGAACGACAGCTTCGACGGGGTGTTCGTCAACAACTCCCCCGCGACGTCGATCGACGGGCTGTCGGTCTTCAACGCGGAGTTCGGGGCCTGGATCGAGAACACGAGCGGGGCGACCGTCCAGGACGTCATCGTCGCGGACGCCTACGTCGGGGTCTACCTGTGGGAGAGCCCCTCGGCGACCGTCACCGGCGTCGAGGCCTACGCGGCGATCGGCACCCTCGCGGACCGCTCGAACGACCTGACCGCCTCGCAGCTGTACGCCGTCGACGCCGCCGGCGTGATCCTCGACAACTCGAGCGGCGCGTACGTCTCGGACGCGAGCACGTCGTACGGCGGCGTCGCCGTCTACGTCTCGTCCTCGAACGACTCCACCGTCACCAACGTCAGCGCGACCTACGGGTCGTACGGCGTCGAACTGGCCGCTTCCAGCCACGACACGGTCTCGGACGTCACCGCCACGGACGCCAGCGGCGTCATCGCCTTCGGGAGCAGCGACCTCACCGTGACGCAGGTCGCGGCGCGCAACGGCAGCGAGGGCGTGGTCTTCTTCCGGGGCGACGACAACACCGCCAGCGACCTCTCGGCGACCAACGGTTCGTTCGCCGCGGGCGCCGCCTACTCCACCGACGCGTCGTTCGCGGACGTGACCGCGACCGACGGTTCGGTCGGGGTCCTGCTCCTCGGCTCGAACGACTCCGTCGTGACGGACGTGACCGCCACCAACGCGACGCTCGGCCCGGCGTGGAACACCCGGGCGCTGCCGCTCGCCGTGCCCATCTCGGCGGTCGCGATCGAAGGGGCGAACGACAGCACGGTCGAAGGGGTCACGACCTACCAGTACCCCGTGGCGATCTACGCGAACGACACGCTCGACCTGATCGTGGCGAACGTCAACGCCTCGTACGGGGACATCGGCATCCTGTTGAACGGCACGTCGTACTCGCTGTTCACGAACATCACCGCCTACCACGACGATGTCGGCTTCGAATCCGGCCTCGCGGACGGGCCGGTCTTCTACTCGGTCGGCGACGTGGTGACGGCGAGCCGGTTCGTGGACGACACGAGCTACGGCGTCGAGCTGCTGGACGGAACGTACGCCGACTACGTCTACTACAACACGTTCGTCGGCGACAACGGGGCGAGCACGACCTACTCGGTGCTCCACATCCAGGCGTACAGCGCCCTGCCGTACAACTGGTTCAACAGCACGTCCAAGATCGGCAACTACTGGGCCGACTGGCACACGTACTCGAACGGGGTCCTCGCGCCGTACTTCGTCGGCACGGGCGCCTGGGACTACTACCCGCTCGGCGCCCCCGAGGGCGAGTACGTCGTCTCGTTCCACGAGTCCGGACTTCCGGTCGGCACGAGCTGGTCGGTGACGCTCAACGGCACGACCGAGACCTCGACGACGAGCACGATCTCGTTCGCCGAGTACCCCGGGACGTACGCGTTCACGGTCGGCAGCCTCGCCGGCTGGTCGATCTCGCCGGCGTCCGGCGCGGTGACGGTCACGAACAACGCCGTCGTCGTCAACGTGACGACCTCCACGATCGACACCGTGACGTTCTCCGAGAGCGGGCTGCCCGTCGGCACCAGCTGGTCGGTCGTCCTGAACGGGATCGAGCACACCTCCACCGGCACCACCGTGACGTTCACGACGGTCGGCGGCAGCTACGCCTACACGGTCGTCGCCCCGGCCGGCTACACGGCGACGCCCCCGAACGGAACGCTCGCGATCGGCGGCGGCTATCTGCAGCCGGTCTCGTTCCGCCTGACGAGTCCGCCACCCCAGAAGGTGCTCGTGAACGTCCAGGAGACCGGGCTACCGACCGGGACGAGCTGGACCGCCTACGTCGGCGGGTCGCCCGTCTCGGGCTCGACGGCGACGCTCACGATCGAGGTCGCGGCGAACAGCACCTACGACTACCAGGCGACCGCCACCGTCCCGCTGTCGATCTACTCGGCGGCGCCGGGGAAGTTCTCGGTCCAGGGGAGCACGTACGACCTGGTCGTCGCCTTCCACCCGGTCCTCTACACCGTGACGTTCTCGGAAACGGGCCTCGCGGGCGGGACGAGCTGGTCGGTCGTCGTCAACGGACAGACGTACCCCTCCTCGGGCACGACGGTGACGGTCCAGCTGACGAACGGGTCGTACACCTACGCGTTCAACACGGTGAGCGGCTACGCGCTGCCGGCGACCGGGGCGTCGGGCACGGGGACGGTGAACGGGGCGGCGGGCGGCGTCGCGACGACGTACACGGCGTCGACCTCCTCGACCGCCTACGTGCCGAAGTCGACGTTCAACACCGACCTGGGCGTGGCGATCGCGGTCGCCGCGGTCGCGATCGTCCTCGCGGTGCTCGCGCTGCTCCGCAAGCCGAAGTCGCCGCCGCCGGCGGCCCCGTGGGCCGAGCCCGCGGCGTCGACCCCGAGCCCCGCCGCGCCCGACACCGGCGGCAAGCCAGGAGCCTGAGCGGCGCGGGCACCGGACGCTCGCTGCGAACCCATTCCAGGTCCCGGGCCCTCGCGGCCCGGGACCGACCTCTTCTCGAACTCGTAGGCCCCGTCGCGGCGCGCGCCGCCGATCACGCCGGAACGGCCACAGGGGGCTTCGTCCAGAGGGCAAGCGACAGCACCTGGTGGTAGGTGTGGGTCCGATCGCCGACCTCCTGCCGCACCTGCGCCACCGCGCGGGCGAGCGGCTCGGCCGGGACGTTGAGGGTCCAGCGGCTGGCGCGCCGCTCCAGGAGCTTCAGCTCCTCGGCGACCGTCTCGGTGACGTCCTCCTCGTGCAGCAGCGTGAGGCGCTCGGGCGGCATCTGCTCGAGCAGCTGACGTTCGCGCACCGGCGGACCCCCGCCCGCCGACGCGGGGACCTCGATCCCCTCGGCGCGGAGCAGCTCGATGACCCGGCGGCGGGGGCGCACCGCCGCGTCCGCCGTCGGGTCGCGCCGGGGACGCGGCCGCACGAGC
>JASHXN010000058.1 GCA_030043505.1 Thermoplasmata archaeon | reverse complement strand
CGGCGTCCGCGGCGATCTCCCGCAGCGCCCGCGCCTGCGTGACGATCTCGGGCAGCCGGGATTCGCCGAACAGGTCCTGCGCGTACTGCCGGACCTCCGGGGGCGGCCGCTTTCCGTCGAGGTAGCGGCCGTGCAGGAGCCCTCGCGCGAGGGGGGTGTACGCCTCCACCACGATCCCGTGGTCGCGGCAGTACGGGAGCACCGCTTCGGCGTCTTCCCGGTCGAAGAGATTGTACCGTACCTGGTTGACCACCAGGCGCGTATCGACGAGGTGGCGGCTCGCCTCCTCCAGCTCCTCGACCGAGAAGTTCGAGACCCCGAGAGCTCCGATCAGGCCCTCGTGCACGAGCGGCTCGAGCGCCCCCATCGTCTCGGAGAGCGGGACGTGCGGATCCGGGGCGTGGACCAGGTAGAGGTCGACCGAGCGCCGCCCCAACCGCTCCAGGCTCCGGACGAGCGACGCGCGCACCTGGCTCGCGCGCAGGTGCTCCCAGGAGAGCTTCGTGACGACGAGCGCCTCGTCGCCGCCCGTCGCGCGGCGCAGGACGTCGCCGAGGACCCGTTCGGAGCGGCCGGCGCCGTACACCTCGGCGGTGTCGAACCATCGTACCCCGCGTTCGACCGCCCGCGCGATCGTCGCCTTCGTCCGCGCTTCGTCCTCCGCGGTCCACCGTCCGAGTCCCCAGAGGCCCAACCCCAGTTCCGGATGCTGCTTGCCGCCCGCCGCGAGCGGCACCGAGCCGATCGTCGTCTCGGCGGGGGCGGGCGGGCTCGGGCTCTTCCGTCGCGCGGGGGTCTTCTTCGCCGTCATGCCGAGGCTTCCTCCAGATGGCGGTCGATCGTCCGCAAGCGCTCTTCGAGCTCGGCCTCCTTCTTACGCTGCTCCTCCACGACGCGGGGCGGCGCCCCCTGGACGAATCCGGGGTCGGCGAGCCGCGCGCGGGACTTGGCCAGCAGCTCGGCAAGGCGCTCGCGCTCCCGCTGGAGCGCTTCCGAACGGCCGGGCCCGGCCGGCGGCCGCTCGAGATAGCACTCGCCGACCGCCGCGACCCGGCTCGCCGTCCCGGCCGGGGTTTCGGAGCCAGGCGCCAGGATGGTCAGCTCCGACAGATGGGCGAGGCGGGCGATGGTCGCCCGCTCCGCGGCGAGGACCGGCGCCGTGACGGCGGTGGGCCGGACGAACCCGCGGGGCGTCGCCTCCGCCGCGACCTTCTCCTCCGAGCGGAGGTTCCGGAGGAGGCGGATCACCTCCAGCACCGGTTCCATCGCCTCGGAGGAGGCGACGTCGGCGACGACCTCGTTCGGGTCGGGCCAGCGGGCGCGGGCGAGGAGCTCGCCGTCGTGCGGCAGCGCGTGCCAGAGCTCCTCCGTCACGTGCGGGGCCATCGGGTGGAGCAACCGCAGGCTCCGTTCGAGCACGAACAAGAGGGTCGCCTGGGCCTCGCGCCGGGCCGGTTCCCCTTGCCGGCCCGCGAGCGCCTCCTTCGCGATCTCGACGTACCGGTCCGCGAGGTCGTGCCAGAGGAATCCGTGGAGCGCAGTGGCGGCCCGACTCGGGGCGAACTCTCCGAGCGCCGCCTCGACCTCCGTGGCGGTCCGCCGGTACCGTTCGATGATCCACCGGTCCGCGAGGGCGCTCGCCGAGGAGAACGACGGCGGACGGGCGGGCGGCGGGGTTCCGGGGGGGATCTGCGGGAGCGCGAAGCGGACGAGGTTCCAGAGCTTCGTGAGGAAGTTGCGGCCGCCGTCCAGCGACGAACTGCCGAACGGCCCGTCCTCGTCCGTCGGGTTGGGGAATAGGAGCGCGAAGCGGAGCGTGTCGGCCCCCCGTTCGCGGATCACCACCGCCGGATCCGGGGAGTTGCCGAGGTGCTTCGACATCCGGCGTCCGTGCTCGTCCCGGAGCATCCCGGTGAAGTAGACGTCGGAGAACGGCGCCGCCCCGGTGAACCGGTAGCCGGCCATCATCATCCGGGCGACCCAGAAGAACATGATGTCGCGGCCCGTCACGAGCAACTGCGTCGGGTAGTACCGCTCCAGGTCGGCGGTCCGCTCGGGCCAGCCGAGCGCCGCGAACGGCCACAGCCAGGAGGTGAACCACGTGTCGAGGACGTCGGGGTCGGGGCGGAACTCGTGCCCGTGGCACGCGCCGCACTCGGTCGCCGGGGCCCCGCCCGCGACGGCCGTGCCGCAGGCGGTGCAGTACTCGACCGGGATCGGATGGCCCCAGACGACCTGCCGCGAGATGCACCAGTCCTGGATCTCCTCCATCCACCGGTAGAACGTCCGTTCCCACCGCTCCGGGTGCAGCCGGATCTCGCCCCGGCGGACCCCCGCGACGACCGGTTCAGCGAGCGGGCGCATCCGGACGAACCACTGGGTGCTGAGTCGCGGTTCGATCACCTCCTCGGACCGCTCCGAGCGGGCGACGGAGTGCCGGTACCGCTCCCGCCGAAGGAGCACCCCGGTACGCTCCAGCTCCTCGAGGGCGCGGCTCCGGGCCTTCGCCCGGTCGAGGCCCCGGAACTCCGCGGGGACCCAGGCTCCGACGAGGCGCGCCTCGTCGTCGAAGATCTCCTGAGGCTCCGCGAGCTCCGGGTGGCGCCCCGCGATCTCCCGATCCACCGGATCGTGCCGCGGCGTTACCTTGAGCGCCCCGGCACCGAACGTCGGATCGACGGCCGGGTCGGTGATGACGGGCACCCGCCGCTCCACCAGCGGCACGAGGACCTCCCGTCCGACCGCCGCGCGGTGGCGGTCGTCCTCCGGATGGACGGCGACGGCGACATCGCCGAAGATCGTCTCCGGCCGGACGGTCGCCACCTCGATCCCGCCCGGGCTTCCGTCGGCCCAGCGGTACTGCACGACGACCATCTCCCCGTCCTCCTCAGTCCGTACGACCTCGAGGTCGGAGATCGCCGTCTTCAGGCGGGGGTCCCAGTTGACCATCCGCTCGCCGCGGTACAGCAGCCCGGCACGGTACAAGGTCACGAACGCCTCGCGCGTGGCGCGCGCGCTCGCCGCGTCCTTGGTGTAGCGGTAGCGGCTCCAGTCGACCGAGAACCCCCCGGCGCGGGTCTGCTCGACGATCCGGCGTTCGTGCTCCTCCTTCCAGCTCTCCACCGCCCGGAGCGCGTCGTCGCGCGGGAGCTGCTCGAAACGGATCCCTTCCTTCGCCAGCCGCCGGCGCACTTCGACCTGCGTGGCGAGCCCCGCGTGGTCGAGCCCGGGGACCCACAGGGTCGCCCGCCCTTGCATGCGCGCGCGCCGCGCGAGGACGTCCATCACCGTGTCGCCGAGCATGTGGCCGA